>NZ_JAEHBX010000108.1:0-10721 GCF_016483395.1 Bacillus cereus group sp. N21 | reverse complement strand
TGAGTGTAAAGATACACAAAAACCCCGAAGCATGGACTTTTTTTAAGTGTCCACGATTCGGGGTACAGTTCACATAATCCTTTTCCTTTTTTCATCCCAATCTCCTTTCCAGTGATTCCTTGTTATATATTTGAGTCGTATCTGAGCGTAGATTATAAAAAACATAATACCAGTGCAATCGATCTAACTTCTATTTTCATATTGGATTAGGTATTCTCCAAAGCAAACGAAAAACCTTCACCTAATTTTTACAGATGCGACAAATCAATGTACAGACCAATACCGTACTCCTTAATTTGTATTGTAACTGTTATCAATTTTATTTCATTTTAGAGGGATATTTCCAATCACGATTTCCTTTAGAAACAGTCGAAGAGGTTTCACTTTGTTTAGTTAGGCTTTGTTTCTCTATGTTTTCCAGAGATTTTTGCATCTGTTCCATTTGTTCTTTTACTTCTTTTATTTCAAACTTCATTTCCATAAGTAACCGTAAAATAGCATCTCCTTTATTCATTGCAACATACTCCCTTCATTTTTCTCTTATTGCTTCTCTATTAACTGAATTTGAAAAATATCTGATTCCTTTATACCTAGAACTCTCATTTCATCTTTAAAAGTTCGCCAGGACGCAACTTTAATGGATTTTGTACTTTTATCCCTTAATGTGTACACTCTTATGTACTGTATTTCCTGTTTCTCATTTCTTTCCACGTTGTCTTCCTCCGTTATTTTTGATTGATGTAATCATAATATCTTTTTAACGAAAGTTTAGATTTAAAGCCTACTTGTTTTATAATTTCTTCCTCTGAAACATGATGCTCAATAAGTCGTAAAATGAACGTGTTCCGTAAGTGTTGCGCTGAGATCCCTTTACGTAAATTTGCTCGAGCAACTTCAAGTCGAATCATTTTTTGAACAGCAATCTCTGTTAGGGCTTTCGGCGCATCGTTTTCATATGACCAATGATAGGTATTCCGAGTAAAATCGAAGGCTACGAACAATGGATCATTACTATGATATTTGGGACGAACAGGTTCGGGAATGACCTTGTAATAGTTAAACAATCGTTTTTTATCATCTTCAGTTAAAAGGATTGTTCTTTCTATACCCACTATTTTTGGTACTGAGATTATATTGTTTTCAAAATGAACGTGCTTCATCTGTAAACTTACAAGTTCCTGTAAGGATAATCCATTATTGATGAGTAAATGTACAATAGAAATGTTGCGATCCATAAGTACTGGACGAACAGAACGTTGTTTTTCCGTTAATTCTTCTAATGAAGTTAAAATATACTTTAACCTTTTTTCTTCCTCTTTTGAAATAAAGTCTTCATCACGTAACGCACGATTGGGTTGAATACTAAATTGCATCTCTTCTAACGGATTTGGCAGTTGTAAATACTGATACATTCTATTTAAGACAATATAGACACGATGCATTGTTTTATCAGAGTACTGTCGTTGCTGTTTTAAATCATAGAAATACGCTTCATAATCCTTTGTACCAATCGTCGTCCATATATTGCGTGTAGGGAGTTTTTTAGATTTTTGCAACCAATGACCAAAGTCTTCAATATCATAAACATATCGTTTAATTGTAGAAGGCTTCCGTCCTTTATTTAATAAGAAAGAAGAAAAATGTTGTACAGTATCTTGAAATTCTTTTGTTGGCATAAGCTTATCATCCTAATTTTTCTTTTAGTATATCAAATTTTACACATATTCCACTTACCCATTCATCCCCAAAGAAAATATATAAATAAAAAAGATAAGACCAGAAACTCGGTCTTATCTATGGCATAAGGAGAAACAAATAGGGTGATAACCATCACTTTTTTATCATATTACATTAACTGTTAATTTTGAATATTATAGGGGTACAGCCGAGATACGTGTAAAAACAGGTCATAGCCTTACTTTTATTTCCAATTCGATTTAAAATCGGGGTTTTTATCTATTATTTTTTAACTTATTATCATATACCCTAATCATACAATTGAAACGAAGTGTTTTCAGTAATTAACCAATGGATAATTAGGGTACACCCATAATAGACAGAGACAGAATTTTTATTGTAATAGACGTAAGAAAATATAGTTATAGGTTCAATAAGTTTTGTTTGGAAATAAAAGTAAGTCTAATAATCAAAAATACACGTATCTCGGGCTGAAACCCATTATAAAAATATAAAACATAGATGGAGCCCTTATACAAAAAGGGCTCCATCTATGTTTTATTCCTTAGAATCGTTCAATGTCTCATATATACGTCTATGTAGTGGACCTGGGGAAATCATTCTACTTAAATCATAATATAGATGGTCTCTAATTTGGCGATGTATCCAGTCATCTTCATCTATATCTATATGAGATGTTAGTATATGTTTATGTCCACCAACACAAGAAACGCGATTTCTATTTCCATCCCAATCTTTCATAAATTCTTCTTGTATGTTGTTAGCTCCTTCTACATTTTGGTAACCACAAGCCAAACCTCCACCGCTGTTAGAACAAGGTATTTTTCCTATACCGGTACAAGGATCACCGTTCACGATACTGTTATTTTGGTACCAATTGATAATAAAATCTCCTCTAGGTACATCATCTGATCCCATATTATTGTCTGGTCCAAAAACAGGATCTATTAATCCAACAAAATCAGGTACCCGATTTGTTATTTTCGATACTTTACAAGCTGCCCATCCGCCATAACTATGTCCAATTATCGCCAAATAACTAGGATTTGTTGTTCGTCGTTCTATTTCAGAATTAATGTCATTAGCATCAGGAGCTCCGGAAGGGTCACTATCATGGTCAGTATTCCAACTTCTCCTAAATATATTGTCAGGATTAACACTCAATGGCGCTAATTCCCCCCGCAACTTGTCACGTAACTTCTCCATACCACTTATACCAGCAGATCCACTAAGTCCGCTTATACATATTATAACTAACATCTTCATTCATTAATAAATTCCTCCTTTGAACAGCATAGTATTACAAGGTTATTATTAGACATTAGAAATATGTATATACGTATAGGTCTTAATTAAAATGTGTAATTTGCTATAAATATCAAGGAATCTAAATTTGTTTTGTTTTAGAACTGTCTAAACTACTTTGTTTTCTATATTCATTTTCTTACTAATATATTCAATAATTAAATGTTGGTAAATACTGTATTCCTATAGCCTGGTTCTACACGTATCTCGGCTGACCCCCTTATAGATAAAAACAGTGACAATATCCAGATTGAGAAATTTATTACTAATTTGTTTGTACAGTATCAAAAGGTACACTTTTACAAACATGCGTAATCTTCATAAAAAATGTTTGTAAACCTTCAATTAAAAATTTGCGAATGTTCATTAATTTCTCATACGTTTACGAATGAAATTAAACTCCCAAAAACGATTATTTTTGGGACATTTATATTTAAATCGTTATTTCTCTAATTTTAATCAAAAAATTTCACCAAAACTCATCATAAAAACTATGTCCTTAAAACGTACCTTTATAATTCACTTTCTTCACAGCAAAAAAAATAAGATCGAGGACTCGATCTTATCCTTAGCATAAGGAGAAAACAATTAGGGTGATAACCATCACATTTGTATTATATTATAATTTCTGTTAATTTTGAATATTAAAACCATAAAAGTATATGATATCCATATTGAGAAAATTAGTTATAAAAACAATAAATATGAAAGTAAACTTTTAGATATTAGTCTTGGTCGAATCCTTATATTATTTTGACGTTTGATGATTAGACATAAATTTTATAATTTCTTCAGTAGCTTTTTTATATCCTCCAGCATCCCGAAGCGATTTTCCAACTTTATGACTATTTTCCTTAAATGTCACATCATTTATTATTGTTTGTACAGCTTCACGTAACAATTTAGAAGTTAATTCTTTACGATTAAGCCTTATTCCGGCTCCCATTTCTGTTACTCGTTTCGCAACTAAAGGCTGATCTCCTGTCACTGGAATCACAACTAATGGTACATCATAATATAACGCTTCACTTGAGCTATTCATTCCGCCATGCGTAACAAATATATCCGTGTGTTTCAATACTTCCAATTGCGGAACATAATTATATAATTTAAAGTTAGATGGAATGTTTTCAAACTGGTTTATATTTATTTTCTTACCAACAACCAATATAACGATCGCTTCTATATCTTTAAAAGCCTCAAAGCATTTCTCATATAACCCTGGTTGCTCATTAAAAACTGTTCCCATAGAAATAAAAATAACTTTTTTATTTTTTAAATCTTCAATAGGAAAATCTCCTACTTCTTTACGAGTAGTAATCGATGGACCAACAAATTTATATGATGGATCAAATGTATCAGAATATGGTTGATATTCTTTAGAAGTATATACAATTGTAATATCACCAGGGTGATTCATAATGTCGTACAGACTGTTGAATTTCATTCCATACTGTTTTGTCCATCTTTCCATTTCTGTTAGACAAAATTGGTATAATGGATCTGTTTCATCTATTTGTTTTGATTTTTGCGCAGCATTAAAAGTAACATATTGGTTAAGAGCAAAAGTTGGACATGAAGCAACGCTAGGTAATTGTAAAATATTAGCTATCATACGTCCTACAGGGAAATGATTATCGTATATCATATAATCATACTTTTCTCCCTTTGTTTCTTCTATAATTTGAGTAGCAATACGTTCTGTTGCTTCCACTATATGAGATAACATTGTAATAGGACTACTCTCTTCATGTACTCGTTCCATAAAATTAATTTGTGAGAAAAAATTCTCAAAAGATCGAAACTCTGCACCTGTTGTTTCGATCTTTTTTCTATAATCCTCAATACAATACGAAACAACGCTGTCTCCGCGTTGAATTAACTCACTAACAACAGCTAAAAGTGGATTAACATGACCTTCCCCAAGAAAGTTTATTACAAGTACATTTGACATAATATTCACTCCATTCAATTTAATCTCTTTTAATATTAAAATAAAATTGGATTCTGGTGCAAATATTTCTAAGCGAAGTTAAAATACATGGAAAATAAGTTGAAGATGTTGTTATTACTTCATTACAGTTTAATTGCAGAAAAAATTATACTTCTAAAGGTTCTGTTGCACATCCATCAACTTAAGGATTTGGTTGTTCTCCAAAATAAAAAAACGAGCTGAATTTACATAAATAACTGTCAAGAGATAAAAATTTCGTTTTGGGGTACCTAAAAATATTAGCTTGATGGCGATGTGGCGATACCCCATGTCCATCAACTTAAGAAAACAAGTTACCCCCAAAACGATAAAAATAAACTTCCGTGCTATAAAAACACAAAATTTCCATTTAGGGGTACTTTGAAATCTTAGCTTGATGGGTATGGGGAGGTATCTCACTAAGCAAAAGTTTGTTTAAAGTACTTTGGTCATGAATAGGGAATTCATTATACTTATTAAAACAACAACATGATATAGACAAAGCCAAAGAATAAACATAATGGACTATAAAACCAAGTGTCGTATCTAGCAAACTGAGAATGTTTAATTTTTTTGAAAAATCCAACAAACTTAAAATCACCAATTGCCCTAATAATGAAAACTAAAGCACAGACAATACTTCCGATTTTAGATAAACTATTTGCTTGGAACCCCTGCAAATAACCTCCTTGAACAACAATTATGACACTAGCCATTAGAATAAGAATGGCTACGAATAATGTTCCCCATATTCTCGGAGTAAAAGCAGGCTTATGTTCTCCCTCTTTTACTGGGAGAACAGCGGCAGAACCCCATCGACCTCCAAAAGCCCAATAAATATGCAAAAAACTGATAAACCACAGAAGCCCTACAGCTACTAATATTAATAGTAATTTCATTTATTCGCCCCCAATGTCGTAACTTCAAATAAAACATACACTACCGTATGTTATGGTGGAAATTTTGTCCCTTCAGGTTTTATAACCATATTAGGGACATTTATAATCGAGTAATCAATTATGCCTCGGCATAATTCCGTGACATCCGCCGGAGGCTTTAACTTCTTTCAGCGGATGTTTGGACACCCGCTGAAAGAAGTTAAAAGCTCAACCATTTTATCAATATCAAAATTAGGATTTGCTTCAAATCTTGTCATCCATCCTACATACGTTAAATAGGCAAGTCTCGCTCGATCAATTGATTCAGTTTCGTCTATGCCCATTTTTTGATACAATTTTGCAACACAAGAAATTCTCTGTTCTTCCATATCTACTAAACGTGCTTCCACAACAGGATCATATTTAGCCCAAGTATAAATACCATTCTCAATTTTTTTATCTCGATTAAAACTAATCTGTAATAGCTGTTCTAAAGAGGCATCCTGTTGCTCCATACTTTGAACAATCAGCTTTGTTGCATGTACTTCCCAAAAGTCGAGCATAGAATCTAAAAGCTCTTGATGGTCACGAAAATAGTGATAGAAGCTTCCTTTGCTTATTTTTAGCAATCGAGCAAGTGCTTCAATACGAACTTTATGTATCCCTTCATCAGCTAATTGTTGTAATCCTGCTTTTATCCAATCTTCCCTCGTTAATTGCATATCATCTCTCCAGTAAAATACGGTAGCGTATGTTTTACGTTAGATTACTACTATTCTCATTTTTTGTCAATTATTCATTCTGTTTATTTTTATGAACTTTAATGTTGTTGTTAATCGTAATATTGATCGTCATCACCCTTGGTAAAATACAAGCACATACTAAAATTATTGACACATGTTTTTCGTTTTAGGGTGGATTTATTTTCTTAAGTTGATGGGCATGGGGTCACCATATCAAAAAAAGAAAATTGTACGTTTAGACACATTTTAGACACAAATTAACCGATTCCCTGTACGTTAAGGAACCGGTTATTTATTTTACTGCTTTTTTATACAAAAATATTAATGATTTGGCAGACAACGTTTTAAGCTGTCTGCCGGGTAAAGTGAAGATTGCCAGTTTGAATAGAATACAACCGCAGCCCAAGCGGCTTAAGGATAATATGTGCAGATGTTTACAAAATATACAAAATTTTTCTTTTTAGTTTGGACCGTCAACTTTATGAGATGTCTGCCTGTGGGGTTCATGAGCTTGACCGGCAAATTAATTGTTTTCCTAGTCTTTAAAAGAGTGAAATCGCTAGTTCGACCGGCTTAGAGCGAGTGTGTGTCAACTTTAGAAAAATATGTAAAGAGAAATAAAAATGCCTATTCTACAAATAGAACAAAGCACTTTATAAAAGTGCTTTGTGAAAAGCAAGCGCTATAAGTAAAAAACTTCTATATAATAAGGTATCTGACTCATTTAAATGTGGAACAAGTCGACATTTTGGATGTTAATAATAGCTAACAAAAAGAAATTGGGGTTTGCTTACTGTTATATAAGATACGAAAAATTTGTTATTTGTTGATTTGTTACCTAAAGAAAAAGGATGCAATTAAATCATCTCTTTTCAATTAGCCTAAAAAAGTATAAATACTTTCTAGATATATAAATCTAGCCATAATCCGGCCTCTGCCAAAGATTTGAAGATTACTGCGTTTTATTGATTATACTGAGGCTCCTCTTGTTGAACCTCCTGAACACGTGGTTCTAAAGAATCAATAATTGTCTGTGCTTGCTGAGCTGCATTTTGATACAGTTGTTTTGCTTGCTGATTGTCAGTATCAAGAACAAATCCTTCTAAACTTGCTTGAGCACTTTTTAATCCAGAAATAGTTTGTTTGAGCTTAGTAATTACTGTCATAATTAAATTCCTCCTTATAATCATGAATTCACTATTTATAATAGCTATTTTCTACCAAAAGTATGATTTCTAAATTTTGGGTATCTTTATAGAATGAATACATTGACTAAGATTTAAAAAATACTAAACGAATCGTACAGAATAAGTCATGTTAGATGGTTCTTAAAAACGAAGTGAAATTGCACAATAAAAATGGAAAAACTGATTCGATACAGCTATAGAGTCATTAAGAATAATAAAAAACTCGTGACTAAAAGACGAGTTTTTTATTATTCGCGATAGTTATTGATTTTGATTCCCTTGTTTCTTTTGGTTGTTAGGCGTAATTTCATTGGCAAACTCCATATTTGCCAAATTTACCTTGGGTGGAACGAATGTTCTTGTTGTATTTTGAACACCTTGGAACAAACGTTGGACCGGTTTCATCATATTTGAATTACGCGTTGCTACTACACCAACAACTGTTCCTAATCCTAGTAAAGAAACCCAAATCCATCCTCTATTATTTCGTCTATTTCTAAACAATTTAAACATTTGCTGAGTTCTTCTTCCAGAATTGAATAATGACATCAAGAAGTTAAGAATATTCATTTTTTGCCCCCTGTAAAAAAGTTGGGAAAAAGAAACACTAAGTTCAATTTCACATGCTTTATATTGCATTGTTTTATAGAAATTTATAATGCCAACTTATGCTAATACCTCTTCATTTTTCTTTCCTAAAAAGCCTAAGATTTCCTAAATATTTTTTATTGAAAATATGCAAAATAATAGTAACAGAAATTCAAAAGGGAAAATGAAAGCAAGTTGAAAAGCTATGTACTAACGATTTGAAATTTTATCGATTCTATATATTACAAATTCACGCGCTTAACTTATAAATGAAACTCACAAGGACAATATTTTACGTGTAAGACTTACTCGTTACAAAGGGAAAACTGTTACTCTTTCTGATGGAACTTAGATAAATTAAGAATGATACCTCGGTTAAAATCCATTTACACAATGTTCATTTATTAAACGAAATGAAGTGAAGTGCTATAATAATCATGCTAAAAAAGGGCGATTTATTTATCAACATGTTAAAAAGGCCTTGCCTAGCCCTGGATCATATATTCAAAATCATTCTAGGACAGATGAGATTTAAGGGATAATTGGGATTTCAATGTTAAACAAAAGAGCTGACCGATTAGATTTTGAATTTGTTTCTATTTCTAATCCTCTTACAAATGGTTTAAATGGTTAGCATTTATACCAATATGTTTATTATCTAATAATAATTCAATTTATTATTATGCATCATTTTTTGAAAGTTGCTTTTTTTCTTTAGAGAATAGTTAGGAATGATATCAGATTATTGAGGTGATTAAATACATGCCAATGTTGAATGTGGACGGTAGTAGTCTGTATTATACCGTAAAGGGAAAAGGAATTCCTATTGTTTTTATTCATCCTCCTGTACTCACTTGTGTAAATTTTGAGTACCAAATAGAGGAATTATCCAAAGATTTTAAAGTGATTGCTTTTGATATTAGAGGACACGGAAAGAGTCAGTATTCAAGACAGCCGATAACCTATCCGCTGATTGTTGAAGATATTAGACGTTTATTGGATCATTTGGAAGTCAAAAAAGCCTTCATATGCGGATATTCGACCGGAAGCTCTGTCGCATTAGAATTTTTGTTGACTTATGTCGAAAGTGCCTTAGGAGGTATTCTAATCGGAGGAATGTCAGAAGTCAGGGATGGATATCTAAAGAATAAGATTTCACTAGGCGTGAAACTTGCGAAAACAGGGGCAGTTTCATTTTTAGCATTGTCTATTTCATGGGGCAATTCAAATACACATAAATTGTTCAGAAAAATGTTTAAAGAAGCTCGAAAAGGAAATGCTCAAAATATCGAGCAGTATTATCGTTATAGTTTGCACTATAACTGTACCAATCAGCTTAGAAACATTGAGCTTCCGGTTTTGTTGGTTTATGGTAAGAAAGATAAATCATTTTATGATCACGCGAAACTACTACATGGGAAATTGCCATGTAATGAATTGAAATTCATTGATAACGTAAAGCATCAAATTCCTACAAAAGCAGCGAAGGGGTTAAATGAAATGATTAAGCAGTTTGTTTTTATCCATACTGAGATGAATAGAGAAGAAACTTTTTCTTTACCAGTAAAAAAGTAGATGTCTCGTGAATAAAGTGAAGCTTCCAACAGTGGGGATTCGCCCCTGTTGGCGTTCACCACAAATAGGAGCAGTGATGCCCTCACCTTTCTTCTTTGATTCCTCTGAACATTTAGGTGAGAGTCTACTGCCTGTTAGGGCGGGGGAAAAGATTTTAAAGATAATAGTAAGGATATAAAAATAATCTTAGAAAAGTTCGGAGTGGGAAACGTCGTCATCTATAACGATGATATTTTGGACGAAAGCCATCTCCTTCACCAAAACCGTATTGACGTTCCTGTGGGAGTGCTGCGTCCTGCTCTTACACTTCCATTTCCTCTGGTACTAGCATCGTTACTGCTCATTTACTTCTTCTATAATTCCATCCATGAAATCACTATCTTCTGTTTGTATTTATACATGACAATACTACACAGATTCCTCTACATTTACTCTTTTATTAATTCTTTTTTAACAGCCGGTTATGTAATGCTGAAAGGGTGACTAACGCAAGAATCGAACCCACTAAGGCAAGTGACATATCCCATTGTGCATCCCATATATCGCCTTGCATACCTAAAAAGTCTTTTACTACTTTTCCTCCCTTTGCTATTTTAAAAGCTAACCATTCGATGATTTCGTATAATGCAGCAACAGCAAGCGAAATGCTTATACTAATCGTAACTAACCAAGGACCTTTGGTTAGTTGAGTTTTCCGCAATAATATTTCTCTTATCACAATTGTAAACAAGCCTTTTATCAAATGTCCAAATCGATCGTAGTGATTTCGATTTAA
>NZ_JAEHBX010000107.1:0-10968 GCF_016483395.1 Bacillus cereus group sp. N21 | reverse complement strand
CCCTGATATCATCAAAAACAAATAAAAAAGTATACATTCAAAACAAAGCAAAACCTCTGGTCCAATCACTCTTTCTACATAATTCATAAGTTAATGTAAAAGGGGGTAATCCTATAATAGCTTTACTACAATTAATTAGACCATCCGCATTTAGAGCTGTAAAAGCATTTAACCAAAATGTACTTACAACACAAATTCAACAGATTACGTATGAAACTAAACAATTTGATTTAAAAGATGAGTATAATATATCCGATTCAACCTTTGTTCCTAAAAGAAAAGGAGTATATGCTATTACTGCAAGTGCAGCATTTCTTGCTAATATTCCTTTTGATAATCCTCGTACTACAACCATGTTAATACGTGTAAATGATATCGATATTGTTAAAGAAGATCACTATTTCGTGCCAAAATTAGTTAGACGACCTCATGCAGTAAGAGTAAGTACTATTCTACAATTAAATAAAAGGGATAAAGTTCAAATATGGACAATTATTAGCGGAGGAAATATGACTATTTTGAATAACGAAGGAACACATTTTGAAGCAGCTAGATTTTCATCTCCATAAAATTTCATCAGTGTAATCATAATTAACTAAGAATAATCTTTTTATTTTTAGTTATAAAAATAAAAAAAGAGCTTTTAAAAAAGCTCTTTTTTTCTATCTAATTATTCAATTCGAAGTGCTAAAATATCTCGACAATCTAAAACAATTACAGTTCCTGGTTCTGTTTCATTATCTACAAAAGTTGCACAAAAATTTTCTGGATTGAAATTAACAAAAATAACGTCTTCGATTGTATTCCCACTTAAAAAAATATCTACTTCTGTACCTAATTGTAAAACCGCTAACTGATCACATACGCATTTATCATGATCATTAAACATTTAAAAACATCCCCTTCTAGAAATATAGAATTCATTCTATTCTATGTTTAAATACAAGAAGAGCTTGTTTAATAGCCTATATTCCAAAGAGATAGTATTTTTGGTTGTGATATATTTTCATACATAGTTTTCTTCAGAGGTCGTGATTCCATAAAACATACTCCTCTCTCATTACAATGTACTGCAATACCTGCATTATTGATTTATGTACTATAGGTAGGGTATATATAATTGCTTGTATCAATATAGGATACAAGCATGTTTGGTATGCAAATATAAAGAATAAAGAGAGAAACAAGGAAATAACGATATATACTATATTCATGTGAGATTTACATAACACCACTTCTCGGTAGTTACTTCACTAAAGGACCTGTTCGTTGAATAAGAAATGTTATACCATCACAAGGAAAAGAAGTTAACAATAAATTGTTAACTTCTTTTCTTATGGCCTCACCATATTAAAAAAAGAAAACACAATTTATAACAGAACTCCACATGTGACCATCATCAATTCCGTTTTATTGGTTAATTTTACAAGAATACTAAACTTATCAAAATACTTAACATATTGTTAAAATTTTCCGATATTATAATTAGGGGTCTCACCGACAAACCGCAAAATCACATCAGCACCCCTAAAAGGAGGAAGGTTTATGCAAAGAATTTATAAATTCCTGTTCACGTCCGTTTTTTCCTTGATTTGTGTTTTGTACTTTCAAACGAACGCCTTTGCCGCACCAGCATACGATGGAGTTGTTAAAATGGAACAACCGTCAGGCGAATCGTTTCAAGCCACGGTGCATGGAGATGAATGGTTCCATTGGGCAAGTACAAAGGATGGCGACGTACTTTTACAAGATCAGAAGGGGTATTGGAATTACGCTGAACTTACATCAGACGAACTGAAATCGACGGGAAAAAAATATAAAATTGACAAGAAACCTGCAAAAGCGGTAAATGAGAACAATTTGAACAAATGGATAAAGAAATACAACCCTCAAGCAAAGAAAAAACAGGAGCTCATGAAAGAATTTACAGGATCACCAGAAAATGTTGACGGAACTGTCACTCCAGTTTCAGGACCTCAAAAATTACTTGTTGTGTTAATTGGGTTTACAGATGTTGATATCGCATATAGCGACAACGATTGGAGCAACAGATTTTTTGCTGCAAATCAAAAGTCAGTAAAGGATTACTATAATGAGGTGAGTAATGGAAAAGCACAGATCACTCCGGCATCCGAAACATATGGTACGCAAAATGATGGGGTAGTTAAAGTGAAATTAGATTACGCTCATCCGGATACATCGGGAAAAGACATTAGAACGGTTATAACAGATGCACTGGATAAAGCTGATCCTAAGGTGAATTTTGCTAGTTTTGATACTAATAATGATCAAGTCATCAATTCTAAAGATAGCTTCTACATTGTAACTGTTCTTGCTGGCAATGAAGAGGCTAGTGGTGGTTCAGTGCCAAATGTTTGGGCACATCAGTGGTATGCTCCTAACACAAATCACGATGGTGTTACAGTATCAGGTATGTATACGACGCAGGGTGAAAAACAATATGGTCATATGGCAACGATTGGTATTCCTGCTCATGAATTGGGTCATTCCTTGGGCCTTCCAGATTTATATGGCGTTAATAATCGTGTGGGTGGTCTAAGTATAATGGCTAATGGAGCCTGGAATAGTCTTCAAGGAGAAGATTATGGAGCTACACCGGATCATATGGATGCCTGGTCGAAAGTAAAATTAGGATTTGTAACACCAACTGTAGTAAATGCTACCAACAATTTTACTCTAAATGCCATCCAAAATAACTACAATGTTTTAAAGATTCCTTTAAAGGATAATACGTATTTTTTAGTTGAGAATCGCCAAAAAATTGGATATGATGCAAGCTTGCCAACAAATTCTGGTGGCATCGCGGTTTGGCATATTGATGAATCCATGAATAATATTGATAGTGATCCTCATCCTTTTATTGATATAGAGCAATCCATCAGTGAATACCAAGATCCATTCTATTACACAAATCAAAATCATGCTGCTTCCTTTGGTCCAGACACCAATCCGAACAGTAATACCTACACTGGAGAAAAATCGGGAGTAACGATTACAACGACAAGCACAAGTGGTTCTGCTATGAATGTAGCAGTCACAGCAAAAGAAACTAATTGGATTCCGCAAACAAATTGGAAACTAAAATATGTAGACAGCTATAGTTTGTACGATTTGGGCACGTATGCCTTTGATGGAAACAAAAACACGTTTTGGCATACGAGCTGGAACCCCGTAGCTCCAATGCCGCACGAGATTCAAATTGATTTAGGTGCAACCTATAGCCTCTCCAAATTCAGCTACCTGCCAAGACAAGACGGTCAAGTGAACGGAACGATTAAGAGCTATGAGTTCTACGTCAGTAGTGATGGAGTGAATTGGGGAACAGCTGTAGCTACAGGTACCTTCACAAATGATACCACTTTGAAAGAAGTCAGCTTTGCAACCAAGACAGGTCGCTATATTAGACTGCGTGCCTTAAGCGAGATAAACAATAATCCATGGACAAGTGTGGCTGAACTCAATGTATTTGGAGTAGCGCAATAATGTATTTGTGAGGGGAGCTATTGAAATCATTGATAAGCTACCCCAAAGGGTTATCATCTGCTGAGAGTTTCGTTCGGCATTTGATAACCTTTTTATTCTATACCAGCCAAACCGTACCTTATTCGACACAAGACTGATTTGAAAAAGAGTTGAAACAAATAATAAAAAGTCCTTTAGTACATTTGGACAGAAAATGAAGTCTTTTATAGGGATTCCCAATATATCTTATTCTTCTTTCTTATTCTTTTATGAGAATAGCATGTGTATATTTTTATGTGAACAGAATGGACAGATTGCTTGAACAGAATGAACGGTTCACAGGTAATTGCTTGATATATATAGAATTTTTTAGTATGGATGGATGGAAGATAGATGGACATTTGAACAAAATGGAGGTATTCATGATGGAAAACAACCAAGAATGGATAAGCGTAAATGATCTTGCTAAAAAGGTTGATGTATCTGAAAATACATTAAAGCGCTATATAAGAAGACATGAACAATTCCTTACAGTAAAACAAGGGAATCGTAGCAAATATTTTATTCATTCTGATTCTGTAAAAATCATAAAACAGATAAAAAAGTTGTATAACGATAACATGAATGAAGAGGAAGTTAATAAAAAATTACAAGCAAGTGGAGTACCCTTAATTATTACTGTCTCAGCAGATAATAATGGAGTAGAACCTTTATCTATGAACATCTTGGACACTATGAACGGGTTGCATGAACGGCTTGGACAACTTGAACAGATTAATAAAAACCAAAACGAACAACTAGAAGAACTAAAAGGACTACTTAAACAACAAGCTGAACAGCAAAAACAACAACAGGATTTTCAAAAAGCTGTGATTCAAAGAATGGATAAACGTGATCAAAATCTAATGGCTATGATCCGTGAAAACCAGGAAACTAAAAAATTGATTGCAGCCACCCAACAAAAAAAGTGGTGGCAATTTTGGAAATAGAAAAAGCCTTGCTTATATGCAAGGCTTTTTTATACAGAATTCTATACAGATTTTTGTACTAATACAGGACATTCGTAAGCCTGAAAAACCCTAATATCTCTGTAATGTATAAAATCGTGTATAGAAAAATAAAGCAAGGACAAGATGGAATCCTTGTTTTAAAGCGGATTCCATCTTGTTCTTGCTACCAATAATGAGACGTTATGTTAACCTCACATGTATAGAGCATACAAAGGGCGAAAGGTAATCATTTAGTTATCTAGAAAGTAAAATAGAAAATCAAATTAAGTAAGGGAGTGTTTTTATTGGATAAACCCCATTCTTACCCAAAACATATTGTTTCTGTTTTTGCTTATTTAACTAACAATAATGGTGAAGTTTTATTAATCAAAACACATTGGCGTTCGGATACCTGGGAACTTCCGGGAGGACAAGTTGAGGAAGGCGAATCTTTAAGTGAAGCTGTAAAAAGAGAATTCTTTGAAGAGACAGGTATTAACATATGCCCAATTGGAATTACTGGTGTTTATTATAATATGACAAAAGGTCTCTTATCAGTAGGTTTCTATGCGGAATACATTAGTGGAGAACTACATATTCAACCTGAAGAAATTAAAGAAGGTTGTTTTATAAAATTAGACGAAATCAATATTGATCAGTATATAACACGACCTCACATGAAATCTCGCACACTTGATGCCATGGGACAAAAAGGCCTTGTTCCATACGAAGCATGGGAAGTGAATCCTTATAATCTATTGACAAGACTTGAAGGTAAAGAAAAATAATTACTTCCAATAACGAGAATTATGTCAAAAAGCCGTCCTGATTGACGGCTTTTTGTATTTTTGGCTAGCTTGGTTTTTTTCCAAAATGCTGGCGGTACCCCATCACCAGCATTTTGGAAAAAAAGATTCGGTAGTTTGATAAAATTACTTAGTTAGCACCAAATAATAAAATTTTGCATCTTGGAATGTAGTGTTTAGTTTGATAGAGGTTGTAAACGCAGCATATAATGCTATACCTGCAAATATAACAAAAATTGCACGGCCTCTTTTAAGTATTTGCTTGTTCTTCTTGTAGAAAATTAGTGCTATTAAAACAACAATCAAAAAGTAGGATGAGTATAATATCATTTCAAATATGTTCCTGTTAATATCCATAACAGCAGTTCTGAAATGTTCCAAATTCTCGGTATTATCCTTATTTTCTTGGAGCGTAACTAAGTTGTCTCGATAACCAATTTTCCAAGTGAAATTGTTTTGTTCCTTTATCATAGTGTATTGATAACCACCAGCTTTTTCTTTGCTTATAACTAATGACGAACTTGCATACACATTTGAAACAAGAAAAGAAAAAAATATAATAATCATAGAAAATAGCACCAAAAGCTTCTCCCTCAAAGTATTTTCAACTCCCTGTTTTTCCCATTTATGATTAAGTATAGCAGACATCTTAATTAATACTCTAGCAGTTATGGTTCCCCCTTGTTTTTGGGTGTGAGGTAAAGGCTGGGGTGAAGCGAAGCGAGGGGCTAGCCCCTTTTCGTGTTATAAAAATATAGAATAAGAACTTATTCTTGAACAGTAGATCTAGGCGGTTCGGCAGGTACAATTGCTAATCCAAGTCGTGCTACCTAAATTCTCGTTTTTGGTATGTTCGGCTTGGCGACATATCCATACCTGCCGAATTTCGGAATGCAAGGAGAAAGGAGGAAGATTTTTTGAGTGTAGTTCTCAAAAAATACTCTCCGTTCCTTGTATGGAGAAAAGCCCCTATATAGAGAGTGAGAAGAGAGAGACTTTAAAAAGTGCGAAAAAGGTTAATATATCAAGGGTTTTAGAGATTTTCGTGTGTGGTTAAATCCCCACAGTTGTGTGGTTAAATTACCACGAACAAAAGTACGAACAAAAACAAAAAAATCGTAGTTGTCAAGTTAAACAACTACGATTAGTAAGTTAAAATAATCTATCTGGTAAATCTTTTAATATTTTCATTTTCATAGCTTTATGAAACATTATCTGTAAAGCTTTATTTATATTATCTTTATCCCCTGCATAGATAATGTGTGGATTTATAAATATTGCATATGCTTTAGCATTATTTCCTTCTAAACCCGATTCTCCTTTAAACAAAAGACCTTTTCTTTTAAGAGAATTAATGATTTTACTTGTATTTGATCTGTCAGCCCCTAAAAAATCAGCAATTTGTGAAATATTCATAGGAGCAGGGTTCTTAGCTTTAATATCCTCTACAATACAATTACTATCAAAAGCAATTAATGGTGTTATATCAATAAAAAAACTTTTCTCTCTAGCCGTTAAATACTTATTTTGTCTTAAAAACCCTAAATTGTTTTGCATAAATTGAGCAAACCTCACTTTCGACTGAGGGCTTCTTTTAGTGCCTATGTAAAGTTCTTTACCAGTGGCTTTGGCCATAATTTCCATAGCTTGTTCTAATTCAGCTTTAGAAACCTCGTTATGATCTTGCTCGAATTTTTTGTTTTCAATCTCAAAATCTTTTTTTCTAGCATTTTTTTCAGCTTGTCCAAAATCTACAACTTTTGTCATAAAATAATTCTCTCCCTTAGTGGAAGGAATCAACTTTTATATGTTAGAATGTATATAGAATATATATTGGTTGATTCCAACCTTATTATGAAAAACCGCCTGCCGACCAAAGCATGGGCGGTTTTTTCGTCTTTCTCTATCATAACATGAAATCTATTGTTAAATAAAACCACTCTTAAACTCTTCTAGAACGTTTTTAATCAATTAAGGTAATTCTACTCCCATCGAAGAAAATAAAAACCGCATAAACAAATATAGGGGGATTAGAACTACACTTGTAGCTAATCCAGACTTAAAGGCATCTATCCAAAAATACATTAAAGTATCTTTTTTAACGTTAGAAATCAATTGATTGCTCTTTTCCTCGACTTTTTGTAATCTTTTTTGTGCTTTTATGCTCATGTTGTGAATCTCGCGTCCCATGTCTTTCTTGATTTCTTCCATTTGTCCTTTCAGGTTGCTTTGAATGTTTTGGAGATGGTGAACTGTTTGTTGATTGTTTGCTGCCATCTCGCTCCTTCCACTTTCCAAAGTCTTCAGTAGAATTTCTTTGTTCACGTTCAAGAGCTGACTTTGCTTTTCTAAAATCAAAAGCATCTCCTTTTGTATTTCCTCGCTTGTCTTTTGCATCGCTATTAATTCTTTGTTCGTCGCCATTTTCATATTGGTATCCCGGTCCATCTGTACACTGATATACCCTTTCAGTAGATCCATTAACTTCTGATTGTCCTCTAGATTCTTTTGCAACTCTTGTATAAGTTTCGTTGACTCGTCGCTCTTCACTTGATTCAATTTGTCTACTAAACTCATTTTCTATCGTACCCCTTTCGTAGTTTAAGCCGAGTGTTTTCCCCCTTACAAATCGCCCTACATCAGGATGTTTAAAACTAAAATGTTGACCACGTTCTTTTACTTCAACACTAAATTTTTGTTGCAATAGCTTCTTAAAATCTTCTAGATTTGTTGTTTGATCTTTTACATAGTCAATCGTTTGACGTAATTCATCTTTCCAACTTACTTCACCACGTTTGGCAAGACCATATTCAGCTTGATGATAACGTTGCTTTGCTGATGGCTCTTTTACAACAGACAAATTATGCTGCTCACATAATTTATCTGATTGCTCACGTATAAAATAAAGATTCTTCGCATTATCTACGTATTTTTTACCTGTCTCAAAATTTACGGAATTGATGACAATGTGATTATGTATATGGTCTTTATCCGCATGCGTATAAACTGCTACCTCATGACCTTTTGCAATTTCCTTGGCTAACTCTTGCCCAATTTGATTTGCTAATTCTGGAGTCACTTCTCCTGGCTTAAAAGACTGTACAACATGATGTGCCTGTACACCGCCATTTTTGCCCCATATTTCCCTTGTAGCTGTCATTTGACTTCTAACATACTCTACATCACAATTCACACCACAGGAGACCTCTGAGCGCTTCTCAGCGTACTTCAATAATGCATTCGCATTTTTGGTACTACCTAGCTTAATTGTTGCCATGCCTTTTCCAATCCTTTTTTGATTTGTTCTATGTTGTAATTTAATCGTTCCAATTCTTGTTCACTTACTTGCTCTCGAGCGTTGCACCACTTTGCCACTTGGTTCAAGTTGGTACCAATTGCTCGCAATTCTTTCGCTACTTCGATTGCTCCTTTTCGGTCAATCTTCGGTTGTCTTACCCTCACCCCGTGTGCCTTGGCTTTCACGAAAGCCGGCACACTCATTCCAACGTTATCCGCCATAAGCTTCAACCGTTGGAACTCGTCTTCGCTCACCCGAAATTTAATTTGTTTCGGCTCTGATCTTGTCTCGCTCACAACGTAATTCCTCCTCAGCGGCTGCCCATCTATAGAGGTCATCCGCACGTTAAAATGGTATCCTATATATTTCCATTTTAACGCAATCGTCGTAATTAGGCAAGCTCCGTATTTGGTACCCAAATACACGCTTGGTCATGCTTAGCATGACACCCCCCAGCCCCCTTAAAAGGGGGAGTTAACACCTTGGACTTTGTCCAAACCTACAAGGGGAGATTTCCCCCTTGACCCCTTTATAAAACACCCCCAACCCCCTCAATATTGAGGGGGCTCCCTCGCCGGTTGGCAGGGTCAAAAGGGTACCTTTTGACAACCACAAGAGGGTTGCATAGTGAGTCTGTCAACTCCTTAATGCTCCTTCATTTCGCTTTCGCTTCATTCCGTCCGCTTACCGTTGACAGACACTATATAACTACCTCTAATTGTTTATAAGTCCATCATAACGCCTAAAAGATAAAGATTTCTTAACTAAAAATGTTAAAAATATAAACCTTTGCCTACTGGCTGAACAGTTTCTAGCACAGCGTCAACCATTTCTTCATTAATTAGGGTTCTTATAATCCAAGCTGAGAGATCTTGTGCAGCAAAACAACCTGCAGCGGTTGATATATTGCCTTCGTTTACAAAACTTTGTTCAATAACGTCTACATCAAATTCTTTAAGCTGTTCTACTACGGATGGATATG
The DNA here is from genome assembly GCF_016483395.1 of Bacillus cereus group sp. N21. NCBI lineage: Bacteria > Bacillati > Bacillota > Bacilli > Caryophanales > Bacillaceae > Bacillus > Bacillus cereus group sp. N21. The sequence goes on along the minus strand of NZ_JAEHBX010000107.1, from coordinate 1,410 downwards.
TAGTTGCCTTTTTACCAGTTAACAATTTTTTAGCTCCTAGTAATAGTGAACCAGAACACATAGAGCCTATTAATTGTCTCTGAGGATCTACATGAATACTATTAAGATATTCTTGATTTTTATATAAATCTTGTACACTCTTACCGCTTGCAAATATTACAGCGTCAGCAGAAGGAATATCAGATATACTCCCTGTCATGGGAATACGTAAGCCAGACATGGATATATGAGTTTTTTCTGTTCCTAATAGTTGGACATCCCAATCAGAAATATCGCCAACTAAACGTACACGATTTAATAAATCCCATGGTAAAAAGACATCTATATCAGTGAAGTTATCAAAACATACTATTGCAATTTTCATTATCTAATCCTCCATTATCTAAATATTTAAAACATTTTAATTATAACAGTTTAAAGTGGAACTACATATACGTTGAAAATAGGTCCTATAAAAACAATCTTAAATAATTAAAATCTTATTATTATCCACGAAAGTAAACTTTTGAATAGAAGTTTACTTTCAATAAATATATAGTATTTCTTTTAATTTATATAAAAATTTTTATCTTTTGTATAATTAAACTTTACTTTTTTATAAATTAGGTTTAATATAGGTATTAAGAAAGGAAGGTGTTAACTATGAAGGAAAAATATGGAGATTCTATAGTAAATAAAGTGTACGAATATAGAGTGTTAAAAAGAATGTCACAAAAAGATTTAGCTGACGCTGTTGGAGTCTCTAAACAAACGATATTTGTTATGGAAAAGAATAATTATTCTCCTTCACTGGTGTTAGCGTATCGAATTGCAAATTATTTTGAGGTTGATATAAACGAAATATTCTCTTATGTAGGAAAGGAAGATAATAATGCTTGATCAATTAAACAATTGGATGTTAGAAAGCACAGATAATTTCAATATCTTTGTAGGTTTTACAAGCCTTTTGATGTTGGGTTCAGCAATTGTACTTTTTATTATCTACAAAAAAATTGGTAAACCAGATGAAAGAACAAATACAATTTATTTAAAAATTACTTATAGTATGTTTGTTACTCAAATTCTAATGAATTCCCTATTTATTTCTTTAGTTAGTAAAGACATGTATTTCCGTCAATTCTTTATATTAACTCAAGCCTTGGTATTCTTTGTTGGAGCTATTTATTCTATTAAATTATATAGAAAAGAATGCAAGTAGTTTACTTGCAAAAAACAATAAAAAACAGTAGTGATTTTATGCACTACTGTTTTTTTATTATCCCCTTTTTGAAAGTAAACTTTTACATATTTGTTTACATTCAAATCCTCTATAACATTGACTTCCCCCCGATCTCCCTGATATCATCAAAAACAAATAAAAAAGTATACATTCAAAACAAAGCAAAACCTCTGGTCCAATCACTCTTTCTA
>NZ_JAEHBX010000106.1:0-11364 GCF_016483395.1 Bacillus cereus group sp. N21 | reverse complement strand
ATAAAGTTAGTTTGTCTAGCATCTAAAATAAAAATTGACGTTTCACGTTGTTTGTTTCGTTCAGTTTTCAAAGAACTCGTTTGTCGCTCAATGGCGACTCCCTTATGTTAACACCTTCATTTTTCCATGTCAACTAAGTTTTTTAATTTCTTTTTTTCGCTTTCTGCCGTTTCGCATCAGCGACGGTTATTAATATATCATGCAGTTTATACATGGTCAATACTTTTCATAAAAAAATTTCACATCCCGTTTATTTCTTTTTTTCATCATTTTAACAAACCCTACTTCTTTTAAATCAAAAATTCAAAATTTTATGTTATATTATTCCTATAGGAGCGTGATGGGAATGAGGATTAAATATTCGAACAAAATCAATAAAATTCGAACCTTTGCATTAAGTTTAGTATTTATCGGACTCTTCATTGCCTACTTAGGCGTATTTTTTCGCGAAAATATTATTATTATGACCATTTTTATGATGGTTGGCTTTTTAGCAGTTATCGCTAGCACCGTCGTTTACTTTTGGATTGGTATGTTATCTACAAAAACCGTACAAATCATTTGCCCAAGTTGTAACAAACCTACCAAAATGCTCGGCCGAGTAGACGCATGTATGCATTGCAATCAACCCTTAACGCTTGATCGTAATTTAGAAGGAAAAGAGTTTGATGAGAGGTATAATAAAAAGAGCTATAAAGCATAAAATGGAGTTTATATAATAAAGAAAGAGGTCAACGTAACCGTTGACCTCTTTCTTTATTATATATTACGCCTTATGACATTCTGGACATACGCCATAAATCTCTAAACGATGACTATTAATAACAAAGCCGGTTGCTTTCACAGCTTCATCTTCAAGTTTTTCCAAACCTCCATAAGGAAAATCAACAATCTTACCACACTTTTCACAAATTACATGGTAATGCTGACTTGTAACATAATCAAATCTACTTGAAGCGTCTCCATAAGTTAATTCCTTAACAAGCCCAACTTCTTTAAATACACGTAAGTTATTATAAACAGTTGCAACGCTCATATTTGGAAACTTACCTTCTAACGCTTTATAAATTTCATCCGCTGTTGGGTGCGTCATAGATTCCACAAGGTACTCTAAAATAGCATGACGCTGTGGAGTAATGCGTACACCCGTATTTTTCAGCATTTCTAGCGCTTCTTTTAATTCTTCTTTGACCACCGTCATGCACCCCGATTCTATACGGATTATTATTTTATAATTCTTATAAAGAGTGTACTCCTTTTCTTGTCAATCGTCAATATTTCTACTATAACTGTGTAGTTTATTTTTCATCTAACCTTATTCTTATGTATATTTGTCCTTCCTTTATACATTTACATAGAAAAAAGTGCGAAATAATCGCACTTGGAATACTATCATCTGAGGAGGTATGCCCTACCCTTTTAATGTATGAAACATCAGCACAAGTGTATAGACATATGCCTCATAGTAATTACATCATAATAAATTCCCTTCAGTTCTTGCTTATGCAGAACCTTAATCTAAATAAGAAAGGATGTCTTCGATATGCCCTTTCACTTTTACTTTACGCCATTCTTTTACTAGTTCACCATCTTTATTAATAAGAAACGTAGATCTTTCAATTCCCATGTACTCTTTTCCGAAATTCTTTTTCAGCTTCCATACATCATATAGTTCCGCCACTTTATGATCTTCATCTACTAAAAGTAAGAATGGCAAATCATGCTTTTCAATAAATTTCAAATGTCTATTCACTGGATCTGGACTTATACCAAGTATAACCGTATCTTTTTCTTGAAATAATCCGTATGCATCTCGGAAATCACACGCTTCTGTTGTACAGCCTGGTGTCATATCTTTCGGATAAAAATATAGTGCTACATTTTTCCCGTGAAAGTCCGATAGCTTAACCTGCTCTCCGTTACTTCCTTCTAGTGTAAAATCGGGTGCCATTTCTCCTACTGCGACCATCTTTATCACTCCTTGTCTTTTCCTTCTACTATAACAAATGTTATCTCATTTTTCATTGTCTATCACTGTTCGAACTACGAATGCAAACGGCAATGTATATCCAATCAACGCTTCAATAATTGCAATCCAGCGTCCGATTCCAACAGGAGTTACATCACCATATCCAACAGATAATAAAGTAACCGCACTAAAATATAAGCATACTTCTACCAGTTGGAAAGAATGGACAGTTAAACTTTCTCCGTCTTCTCTTAAGACGGCAAATCCACTTTCCTCTAATACAACATAACTTAATCCAAATGCGATAAGCACCGTTGTGTAAATTAGAAATAATGAAGTTAGGTTATACAAGGAAAAGAAACGCTTCGAATCTGAGTATGAGCTCCATAATATTTGAATACTCCTTAACACAGCAATGGCTGAAATTAATAAAATAAGTCCCCATAACATGTCCTCCACCTCATCCTATATGTATGAGGACAAAGAACAATTTATCCCACAGTAGATGAAACTGTATATCTGTCGTTAGTTTCCCGCACCGCGGTATTTCTTCACTCCAAAATTCCAAAGCGTGATTGCAATTGTAAAACAAATTACACCAACAAACGGTGTCGCAAACGCATAACTGTTCCATTCTGTCTTTCTAAGAAAATACGCCGCTGGATATACACCAACAAATGCAAATGGTAAGACAAACGTTAAAACAAACCGGATCACACGGTTATAAATATTTACAGGATATCGCCCATAATTCCCAATGTTATACATCAATGGCATAATAGAGCTTTTCGCATCTGACCAAAAGCCAATACTTGCAAGCGTCACAAATATCCCGCCATATACAAGGGCACCTCCAGCTACCATGAACAAGAAAAGAAAGAAATCGTACCAATAAAAGGATAATTGAAGCTGCACTGACGCATATCCCATTACAATAATCCCAGTAACTGCACCAATCAAAGACTCCAGTTCCATTCGCTCTAATATAATTTGGAATAAACTATGAATCGGTCTTGTTAAAACACGATCCATTTCTCCCTTAATAATGTATCGATCATTAAAATCCCATATATTAAAGAAAGCAGAAAAGATAGCAAATGGTACTAAGAAAAAGCCATAAATAAAAATAACTTCTTCTCGACTCCATCCCTTTAATGCTTGTGTATGTCCGAAAACAACAAGAATAAAAATTAAGTTAACAGCTTGGAGTAGTAAATCAGATAATAATCCAACGATAAAATCGCCGCGATACTCTAGTTTAGTTTTTATATATTGGCTTGCATATTGCAAAAACAGTTTTATATACAGCATCTCATCATCCCCCTTGTACAATTAGGCGTTTTCTCGCCGTTTTCCACATCAGCACAATTGGAACAATAAGTACGACTGCCCAAATCATTTGAAATAATAAAGCCTGATACAACTTACTTCCTTGTATTCCTTCAGAGAAAATCATACTCGGAATATAACTGATTGCTTGAAATGGCAAAAACACCATTGCTTTTTGTGCCCATAGAGGATAAAAGCTAATGGGTAGTAATAAACCTGAAAATAAATCAATAACCACACGTTTTGCATACATAATTCCACTATTATTAAATAAGAAAAAAGTAAGCATGCCTGTCATTAAATTAATTTGCGTATTAATAATAAAACTGAAAACTAACGACAGAAAAAAATATAACCACGTTTGAAAATTGGTTGTAATTTGCAACGAGAATAAAAGTGTAACAATGATCATACCGGGAATAGAAAAGAATGCAAAACGGAAGATCCCCTCTCCAAGACCTTGCATAACTTTCATTCCTAAGTAGTTATATGGACGAATTAATTCAACAGCTACACGTCCCTCTTGAATTTCCATCGCAATTTCTCTGTCAATATTATTAAAATAAAAAGCGCGAGCCATCCACGCGATGGCAATGTAGGTTGTCATTTGAGAAATCGATAAACTTTCGATATTCTCTTTCCCACTGTAAATAGCTTGCCATAAAAAATAATACGCTCCGATGTTAATCGTATAAATTAAAATTCCACTATAGTAATTTGTCCGATAAGCAAGCATCATTAAAAAACGAATACGAATCATTTCAATATACTTACCCATGAATCATACCCTCTTCATAAATATTACGGATAATTTCTTCTGTCGACACTTCATTAATTTTTAAATCTTTAATTTGAAAGGCTTGGACTACTTTGGAAATAAGCATAGAAATTATAACTTCTTCATTGGGTATTTTCGCAATCCATGTATATTCTTCTTTCCCTTGTGACCAAACTACATGATTATCCGGCATTAGCATTAACAGTTGTTGATATGAAACTGGTGCTGTAAATTGAAAATGTATTTCTTTTTCTGCTCCCCACTGCGAACGAAGCTTTTCTAATGATCCATCATACATAATGTTTCCTTCATCCAGCATAATGACGCGTTCACATAACGCTTCAATATCAGTAATATCATGTGTTGTTAATAAAATTGTTGTTTTATAACGTTCATTCATTTCCTTTAAAAACTCACGGATTTTTAATTTTACGAGAACGTCTAGTCCAATCGTTGGTTCATCTAAAAATAAAAGCGGTGGATTATGAATTAACGCTGCTGCTAATTCACAACGCATTCGTTGACCAAGCGACAATTTACGCACCGGTTTATCTAGCAATGGTCCAATATCTAGTGTTTCAATGACATGCTCCATATGTTCCTTATACTGCCTATCAGATACACCATACACTTTTTTTAATAAACGAAATGATTCTTGTACCGCAATATCCCACCAAAGCTGTGAACGCTGACCAAATACAACACCAATTGTTTTCACAAACTCTTCTCGCTGTTTATGTGGATTCATTCCATTTACTGTAATTTGGCCAGACGTCGGTGTTAAAATTCCGGTTAACATTTTAATTGTCGTTGATTTACCCGCACCATTCTCACCAATATAACCAACCATTTCACCTTGATTTACAGTAAACGAAACATCATTCACTGCTGGCACTATTTTATAATTACGATTTAATAAATCGCGAAACGCACCTTTTAAACCAGAGCGGCTTGAATATGCTGTAAATTCTTTACGTAATCCTTGTACTTCAATTACCGATTTCATAATCGGACCCCCTTCCTCGATACCACAACGAATAGTTTACCCAACTGCCCTTCCTATCACAAACAATACGTCTTTTTGAAAAACATGTTAGAATAATACATAGATTTTTGTAAGGAGATGAATTGTAGTGAATTTCACAAAATCAGAAGCATTACATAAGGAAGCGTTAGAACATATCGTTGGTGGTGTTAACAGTCCTTCTCGTTCTTTCAAAGCAGTTGGTGGCGGTTCACCTGTTGCAATGGAACGCGGAAAAGGTGCTTATTTTTGGGATGTAGATGGTAACAAATATATCGATTATTTAGCAGCATACGGTCCAATCATTACAGGACACGCTCATCCTCACATAACAGAAGCAATTAAAACAGCAGCTGAAAATGGTGTTTTATACGGAACACCAACAGCACTAGAAGTAAAATTCGCAAAAATGTTAAAAGAAGCAATGCCTGCTTTAGATAAAGTTCGTTTCGTAAACTCTGGTACGGAATCTGTTATGACAACAATTCGTGTGGCTCGCGCTTATACAGGTCGTACAAAAATTATGAAGTTTGCTGGTTGCTACCACGGTCATTCAGACTTAGTACTTGTAGCAGCTGGTTCAGGTCCTTCTACTCTTGGTACTCCTGATTCAGCCGGTGTGCCCCAAAGTATCGCTCAAGAAGTTATTACCGTTCCATTTAATAACGTAGAGACATTAAAAGAAGCACTCGATAAATGGGGACATGAGGTAGCAGCTATTCTTGTAGAACCAATCGTTGGGAACTTCGGAATTGTCGAACCTAAACCTGGCTTCCTAGAAAAAGTAAATGAGCTTGTTCACGAAGCTGGCGCACTAGTTATTTATGATGAAGTAATCACAGCTTTCCGCTTTATGTACGGCGGTGCTCAAGACTTACTTGGTGTAACACCAGATTTAACAGCACTTGGTAAAATAATTGGCGGAGGCCTTCCAATCGGTGCATATGGTGGTAAAAAAGAAATTATGGAACAAGTTGCACCGCTCGGCCCTGCTTACCAAGCTGGTACAATGGCTGGAAACCCAGCATCTATGGCAGCTGGTATTGCTTGCTTAGAAGTACTGCAACAAAAAGGTGTATACGAAAAATTAGATGAACTTGGAGCAATGCTTGAAAAAGGAATTTTAGAACAAGCTGCAAAACATAGCATCGATATTACCGTAAATCGTCTAAAAGGTGCGTTAACTGTATACTTCACTACAGATACAATTGAAGATTATGACGCTGCTCAAAATACAGATGGAGAAATGTTCGGTAAGTTCTTCAAGCTTATGCTCAACGAAGGAATTAACTTAGCTCCATCTAAGTATGAAGCATGGTTCTTAACAACAGAACATACAAAAGAAGATATCGAATATACAATCCAAGCTGTCGGTAGAGCATTTGCTGCTTTAGCGAACGCATAAGAAAATACATGCTCAAAAGAAAAAAATAGAGGCCACCCTCTATTTTTTTCTTTTTTCTATTTCATAAATCACACATTAATAGTATAATTATTCATAATTATCTGTTTTATATTGAAATTCATATTAATTATTCTGTTATTTATAAGGCAATATACACCTTAAATAATTAGATTATTCTTAACTTTATAATAGAGGGGGGATTGACGGATGCCTAACAATACAAATAAATGGACACCGTCTTTATTTCGAAATTACGCAAATGCAGAACACGATGCGTGTGGAATCGTTTCCGTTATGGAAAAACAAAATGTTCCAACAAAAGAAAACATCGATCTTTGTATACAATCACTGATAAAAATGAATCACCGTGCTGGCTTTATTAATGGAGAAGGCGATGGTATTGGTGTTCATATCGACTTACCGAAAGCCCTTTGGAAAGAAAAATTAAAAAATAGTGGATATAATCCAGCGATTGTGGACCATCCCCACTTTATCGTTGGACATTTTTTTCTAAACAAAAAAGAAAATCCTACTCTTTTAAAGAACAGTATTCGTAATAAATTAAACAATAAAAATTTCATCGTTCTCTTCGAAAGTGATGATGTTATAAATTCTGATGCACTTGGTCCTCTTGGCAAACAAGAAGAACCTTTATTTTGGCAAATTGCTATTCTTTCAGAAACAAAAAATGAAGCCATCGACCAAATACTATTCTCTTTAACAATTGAAATTGAAGAAAATACAGCAATTCATGTTGCTTCATTAAGCCACGACCATGTTGTATACAAAGTTCTTGGCGCTGGTGATACACTTGTTGCCTACTATGATGATTTACAACATTCACTTATTGCATCAACAATGACACTTGGACATAATCGCTATTCTACAAATACATTATCTAATTTTTTTCGCGTGCAACCATTTAGTATCCTTGGACATAATGGTGAAATTAATACAATTTCCAAGTTACGCGATCAAGCCGAAATGATCGATGTACCACTTACTGCTGGAGGCAGTGATTCTCAAGATTTAAACCGCACCTTAGAAACACTTCTCGTTCACTACAACTACAGTCTATTTGAAGCAATGGATGTATTATTTCCACCAATTATTAATGAGATTAAATTATACGAGCCACATATGCAAGATTTATATACGTATATTCGTGAAGCATGGGGACATTTCGCCCAAGGGCCGGCCGGCATTATTTCACGTTATAAAGATGAAGCTGTTTTTAGTGTAGATTCACTTGGTTTGCGACCAGTTTGGAAAGTAGAAACAGAAAGTTCCTATATCTTTTCTTCTGAACCAGGTGTCGTATCACCATCTGAATATGTAGCAGAACCAAAGTCACTTGCTCCCGGAGAAAAAGTAGGTTTGAAGTGGAATAAACAAGGTGCCCTCGTTCTCTACGAATATGAAACATACCAAGAAGAAGTATATAAACGCATGAAACAACGTATTAATTTTTCAGATTATCATTTCAACTTATCTATTCCAGCTATGGAAAAGGTCGAAGGGCTATCTAACCTCTCTCAAGTTGAAACAGAACAATATGTAGCTTTCGGCTGGGATCGCGAGCATATCCAACTTCTTGAACAAATGGCAACAAAAGGTGTTGAACCAATTCGTTCACTCGGCCATGACGCCCCTCTCGCTGCACTTGATACAGACAGACGAAACATTGCCGATTTTATAAAAGAAAGTGTTGCTGTTGTTACAAACCCAGCAATCGATCGCGACCGAGAAATTGAGCACTTCTCTACACGCACAGTACTAGGAGAACGTCCTAGCTTGTTTAGTGGTGAGCAGCAAACTTTTGTTACCGAACTTTTGTCACCGATTATACTAGAAGGTAATTTAGCACAATCAATTTCAGAAGATTCAGAAACAATTTCATATGAACAACTTGTAAATCTATTTGCAATTCATAGTACAGTTTACAAGTTATCTGTTTCCTTTCCAGCATCAGAAACTTTACAAGATGCATTAAATCGAATTAGTGCCGAAGCTACAGCAGCTATTAAAAAAGGTGCTTCTCTCTTATTACTTGATGATGCAAAAGCTCATCAAAATGAACACTTATGGATCGATCCACATTTGATTACAGCTAAAGTACATCAAGAACTAACTGAGCACAAATTACGCCGAAAATGCTCCATTGTTATAAGATCCGGCGCTCTCCGTTCTTTACACGATATTGTTACACTGTACGGACTAGGTGCAGATGTTATTAATCCATATTTAATGTTCGCAACCGTAAATGATGGGACAACGATACCAATTTCTAATTTATATAAAGCGCTAAACAAAGGTCTTGAAAAAGTCATTTCAACTATCGGTATCCATGAACTGCGTGGTTACGGCCGTCTCTTCTCTTCAATTGGTTTACACGAAGAAATTGCAAACATACTACAAATTACAAACTTTTTAGGATCACGTACTGTAGCATTTACACTTGAATCTTTAGCAGAAGACGCTAAAGTCCGGGCAATTGATTATAACAACCCCAAAGTTAGAATGCGAAAAACGTTTCATATATTCCCCCGCATTTGGAAAGCAATTGGTGATGTGGCAAAAGGGAATGCTTACGATAATTATCGGGAGAAATTAGCTGAGGTAGAAGATAAGAATCCGATTGCAATTCGTCACCTTGTCCAAATGAAAGAAGCAGAGCAACCAGTGCCGACTGAGCATGTTTCAATTGGCGTAAAAAATCATGACTTGCCGTTTATTATTAGTTCGATGTCATTTGGATCCCAAAATGAAATTGCATTCCGTGCTTATGCAGAGGCGGCAGACCGTCTCAATATGATTAGTTTAAACGGTGAAGGCGGAGAAATTAAAGATATGATTGGTAAATACCCACATACACGCGGCCAACAAATTGCATCAGGACGTTTTGGGGTGAATGCCGAACTGTTAAATTCATCAAATTTAATTGAAATCAAAATTGGTCAAGGAGCAAAACCTGGTGAAGGGGGACATTTGCCTGGATCAAAGGTAACTTCTAAAATTGCAGAAGCTCGTAATGCAACAATTGGTTCGGACTTGATTTCTCCTTCCAATAACCATGATATTTACTCGATTGAAGACTTAGCACAAATTATTACTGAAATTAAAACAGCCAATCAACTTGCAAGAGTCGCGGTCAAAGTTCCAGTTGTCCCTAATATCGGAACGATCGCTGTAGGAATTGCAAAAGCTGGTGCTGATTTTATTAATATTAGCGGCTTTGATGGTGGAACAGGTGCCGCTCGTATTCATGCACTGCAACATGTAGGCCTTCCAGTTGAAATCGGAGTAAAAGCTGCACACAACGCTCTATTAGAAGCAAATATGAGACACAACGTAGAGATTTGGGCAGATGGTGGTATCCGCAGTGTAAATGATGCACTTAAAATTATGCTTCTTGGTGCAAACCGTATTGGATTCGGTACTTTATCCATGATTGCAATCGGTTGTACAACGTGCCGGGGCTGTCACTTAGATACGTGTCATGTTGGTATTGCAACACAAATCGAATCCGAAGCGCAGGCAAAAGAACATGGACTACGTCGCTTCGTTCCGCGGCAATTTGAAAATGCTGTAGAAGGTTTATTGCACCTATTTACTACTTTCGGAACAGAACTTAAACGTTTAACCGGCGGACTCGGTTATACGAACTTACAAGAAATTGTTGGTCGCTCTGATTTGCTAGAACAAACGCGAGGCACAGAACTATTAGATTTACAAAATTTATTACAAACATTAGACAGTACATCCTACATGATAACAGGAGCAGCCCAGCAACAACATTATGCAACAACTGATTCTTTCCAATCAAAAGAGCTAGTTGGTGTTGGTGTGGATCAACGCGTAATGGGTGGTCTTGAATCATGCTACCGAGTCCGCAGTAAATTATATGACAACAATACGCTGGAACCAATTACACTAAAATACACAAATGGTTCCGTTCCTGGAAACGGATTAGGTGCCTACAATAGCGAAAACTTATTTATTCACGTCAATGGTGGTGCACAAGATGGTATCGGAAAAACCTCATTTGGCGGTGGCATTTATATCACAAAAGCAAGAGGAAAAGATGGAACATACTATAACGGTTCTGTCGGAAAAGGATTCGGGTATGGTGCACAAAAAGGAACTTTATATGTGCAAGGTAACGCTGATGCACGTGCTGGCATCCGCTTATCTGGAGCAGATATGATCATCGGGGGAAGAATCACAAAACCACTTCGAGAAAAAGAACACGGGAATCTCGGTGTTCATGCAAATATTAAAGGCTTTGCTTTTGAATATATGACAAACGGTCGCGCACTCGTTCTTGGTGATCCTGGCCCATGGATTTGTGCAGGTATGACTGGTGGTGTCGTTTATTTACGCCATCAACCTAAACTTGGTTTAACAGAAGCTGCTTTGCGAAGAAGAATTGCAAAAGGAGCGAATGTAACATTACGTGAACTTAGCAAAAACGGGGAATCAGACATCACAGAATTATTATTAGACTACGTTCGTGTATTAAAGGAGCATGAACAATATGAAGAAGCTGCTCTCTTAACACCATTATTAGAGGACATTCAGTCTCACTTTTATGAAGTCATTCCGAAAAAAGAGCAAGCAGATCCATCTATTTCGACTGAATAATTTCCATTTGCTTAAAATTGACTAAGTGAGCATCACATAGTAATCTATAATAACAATTTGAAAACCTGCTGAAATTCAGCAGGTTTTTTCACTAAAAAAGAAGGATAAAGAGAGCCGAGCAGTTCGAGGCACGAAAGCCAGGAGGATACGGAGTGTAACTTATACTACATGAGTACCGGACTGGCGACGTAACGAAGAAATGCGACAGCTATCTT
>NZ_JAEHBX010000105.1:0-11379 GCF_016483395.1 Bacillus cereus group sp. N21 | reverse complement strand
AGTAGATTTAATGACTACACAAACAGCTCTAAACGTAGCAAAAAATCAACAACACCCTCTTTAAAAACTAAAAAACATATGGAATTCTATCTGATACATAAGAACATACCCTGCTTTTTACAAAAAGCAGGGTATGTTCTTTATTAATTATCTTTTTTAAATACAGCATTAAAATATAAAAAAATATACAGGAATAAATTACCTTAATTTAGGGAATTTTATAATTGTTGCTTATCTTAAAAAAGAGAGGTATTTTCTATGTATTATTACAAAGAAGAATTGATTAATATTATTAAGCCAGACAAACCAGATCCCGCCGCTGCGAAAGTCTTACAAGAAATACTTGGTGGCCATTTTGGTGAAATGCGTACGATGATGCAATATTTCTTTCAAAGTTCAAACTTTAGAGGAAAAGCGAAGCAATATCGTGATTTACTTCGAGGGGTTTTTCTTGAGGAAATTAGTCATGTAGAGCTTGTTCAGAATACAATTAATCAATTACTAAATGGAGCTGGTGAGCCTACACCAGGTAATGCAGGTATGGATAAAGCACCACTTGATGAGGCGGTTAAACATGCAAATCCTCACCATTTTATTGTAGGTGCTCAAAGCTCATTGCCAGTAGATGCAGCCGGTAACCCATGGAACGGATCGTGGGTATATAGCCATGGAAATCTAATTAGTGATTTAATGGATAACCTAGTTCTTGAATCAACTGGGGTACTTCAAAAGACAAGGATTTATGAAATGAGCTCAAATCAAACTTTTCGTGAAACACTTGCCTTTTTAATTGTGCGTGATAACGCACATCAAAATGCATTTGCGAAGGCATTAGAAACTTTAGGCGTAGAATGGGGAAAACTCTTCCCAGTACCGAACTACGATATCAATAAATATCCTGAGTGTAGAAAGTACGTAGAAATGGGATTTCATAATGCACAATTTAATTTCAGGTTGGATGACACAAGAATCGGAGAGATCTTCCAAGGTGAATCACCAAGTAGAAACAAAGGAATGTTAAGTGTAACGGAGCCACCAAAAGGTTTTCCTGTACCAGAGCTTCCTGAAATGCCAAATGAGCATAGTCCGGGATTAAAAGATATGGAGCTTTGAGATTATTATGACCAACCATTTATAAATGGTTGGTCATAAATCTAAAATAGACAATCTCAATATGGATTCAAATAAACTAGGATGTTTTCAAAAAGGAGGATATTCATTTTGAGTACAATAGAAAATACACTATCCATTTTCGCTTTAGGTGGGGTTAATGAAATAGGAAAAAACATGTATGCAATACAATATTCAGACGATATTGTGATTATTGATTGCGGTTCTAAGTTTCCAGATGAAAGTTTATTAGGAATAGATTTGATAATACCTGATATTACATATTTGCAAGAAAATAAGGATAAAATTCGAGGCTTAGTCGTTACACATGGGCACGAAGACCACATTGGAGGTATTCCCTATCTATTAAAACAATTAAATGTCCCAATTTATGCAACGAAATTAACCTTAGGATTAATTGAAATCAAATTAAAAGAACATAGACTTCAAAATTTAACACAGCTATTTGTTATTGATTCTGAGTCATTAATTGAGTTTGGACAAATAAATCTAACATTTTTTAAAACCAATCATAGTATTCCTGATTGCCTTGGAATTGCTTTTCATACCCCAGAAGGTACAGTTGTTCATACAGGCGACTTCAAATTTGATTTAACTCCTATTAATAATCAATATCCCGATATTCATAAAATGGCTAAAATAGGATGCAATGGTGTTTTGGCTCTACTCTCGGAAAGCACGAATGCCGAGCGTCCTGGATTTACTCCTTCAGAACAATCAGTAGGTGAGCGAATTGAAGAAGCGTTTACCAAAGCGCGTAGAAAAGTTATTATCTCTACCTTTGCATCCAATGTGAATCGTGTACAGCAAATAGTAAATGCTGCTTTAAAAACAGATAGAAAGCTTGCTTTACTGGGGAGAAGCATGGTAAATGTAGTTTCTGTTGCCTTGGAACAAGGTTACTTAGATATTCCTGAAGGAATGTTAATTGAAGCAAATGAAATCAACCAAATGGATCCAAAAAGAGTAGCTATTCTTTGTACTGGTAGTCAAGGTGAACCTATGGCAGCTCTAGCTCGTTTAGCCAGTGGAAGCTATCGACAGGTAGATATCTTACCTGATGATACTGTCATTTTATCTGCAACTCCTATACCAGGAAATGAACGCAATGTTTCAAGAATTATAGATAATTTATTTCGCTTGGGAGCTAATGTCATTTATGGATTAGGAAGTTCAACAGGAATGCATGTCTCTGGACATGCCTATCAAGAGGAATTAAAATTAATGCTCACTTTAATGAAGCCAAAATACTTTATTCCTATTCATGGTGAATATAGAATGTTACATCATCATAGTCAATTAGCAGAGTCCGTGGGTGTAAAAAAAGAGAACATCTATATCATTAGCAATGGTGAAGTTGTCGATATTAAGAATCAGATTGCTCATCAAACTAGAAGAATACCTGCTGGTAATATATATGTAGATGGATTAGGAATTGGTGATGTAGGAAATGTTATATTACGTGACCGTAAGCAACTTTCTGAGGATGGTATGCTTGTAATAGTTATTACTCTTAGTAAAACAGACGAGAACATAATTTCTGGTCCAGACATCATTTCTCGTGGATTTATATATGTTCGTGATTCAGAAGATTTTTTAGAGAAAATCAATCAACTAACGGTTGAAACTATTAATGATTTAAAAAAGGCTAATATTAGCCAATGGAATGTTTTAAAAAGAAAGTTAAGGGAAACACTGGGTCACTTTATATATTCACATACAAAAAGAAAACCAATGATTCTTCCCATCATAATTGAAGTTTAAAATGATTACTTTCTGTGCCGATTAAGTAAGGGGATTACAGATTTTGCGATACTTTTATCCCATGCCTAAAGGTGGATTAAAGTCATGCAGGGGCATTCCTGTATCGCAAAATCTTTTAGTCCAACATTAATTCCACAAGCGGATTCAGTTTTAGGCATTTGTTGTACTTTTGTTTCGGCAAGGATAGATATAAAATATTTACCACTCGGACTACGGCGAATCGTTGTATGCAAGGTACGCTCTTTTTCTTAACGAATTTTGGAAAAGCGAACCAGGCCAAGTTTAGGTAATTTCATTTTGGTGTCTACAATAGCAATATTTCCGTTCGTTTTCTTGGTTGTGTAGGATTAAACTTTATTCTTTTTAGACTTGAATCGTGGAATAGCATCTGCGAGATTTTTCAATGTTGATTGAAGAGCAATACTATCGACTTCTTTTAACCAAATTGTATCTCATTGCTTCTCTAATTGAGTTAGCGCGGCAGGACATAGGTTAATGAATTAAACTCTATATATTTATATTCAAAATTCATTCAGTATTTATTTTTCGAAGTAAAAAAGATAAGATCTTGGAATTGAATCTTATCTTTAGCATAAAGGATAATTAAAAAGGATGAAGGAGAAAGGCCGGGCTTTTAAGGCTTCAGAATAACTTTTATACAATTATCCTCACGATTATTAAAGATTTGATAACCATAACTCGCTTCTTCAAGAGGGAGTTTGTGTGTAATGATTTCCTTTGGATCAAATTCATTTTTTGTTATTTTTTCAAACAATTCGGGCATAAAATGAATGACCGGAGCTTGCCCCATTCTAAGATTAATATTCCTAATCCAAAATGCACCTAGTGGAAATGCATTATAGTTGCCACCATAAACACCTGTCATTTGGACCGTTCCATATTTTCGTACGGCTTTTGTAGCAATTTGTATAGGACCGAGGGTTCCCCCTTGTAATTTTAATTTTTGTTCAACAAACTCCAAAGGCGATTTCTTTCCATCCATACCTACACAATCGATGACGACATCCGCTCCACCATGCGTAATTTCTTTTAAATGTTCTCCCATATCCGGGTATTTTGTAAACTCAAATACCTCAACATTGTTAATCTTTTTTGCATAGTTTATTCGATAATCCAAATAATCAACTGCAATTACACGCTTGGCACCTTTCATCCAAGCAAATTTTTGTGTCATTAATCCAACGGGTCCACAACCAAGCACGATAACAGTATCGCCTGATTTTACACCTGCATTTATTACACTCCAATAGGCTGTCGGTAAAACATCGGATAAAAAAAGTAGCGACTCATCCTCAAGCTCGCATGATTCTGGTATAACAAAGGGAGTGAAGTTACCAAAAGGAACTTTTAAATATTCAGCTTGACCACCTGGATGGTTACCAAACTTCTCTGTATAACCAAAGTATCCACCAGAATCATAATGAGGATTTGAGTTATCACATTGACTTTCCATTTCATGTTGGCAATAAAAACAATGCCCGCAAGCAACATTAAAGGGGATGACAACACGATCTCCTTTTTTTACTTTAGTGACATCAGGACCCACCTCTTCAACAATTCCCATTGGTTCATGACCGATAATGTATCCTGGGGGTAAAGGTATATTCCCTTGGTATAAATGTAAATCAGACCCGCAAATAGCAGTTGAAGTAATCTTTACAAGAATATCATCTTTTTTTTCTAATCTCGCATCATCAACTTGTTTAACATGTACTTGATTTGGCCCTTGATAGGTTACAGCTTTCATAATTACATACCTCCTTTTTTAACATTTTCTCAAAATATCTTTTATATTTATTTATAATACAGAAATCATTTTCTTAGTTATTAAAGAGAGACCAGAATTGAATCAGGAGGAATACATAACCTTGTTATGAAAAGTTTTCATATTGCCTTTTCTTCCCTATGTCTTCTAGCTATATTTTAAGGAGAAAATCAATATTTATACATGTTAAAGCGAATTGAATTTCCATAAAAAGGAGAGACACATCGTCTCTCCTTTTATAAAACTTTAATTTATTAATGAATAAAATACTTCTATTGTAAATTCAGTAAGAAACTTAGACTTTTAATGTTTCATATAAGGATTATTGTTAAATATATCTTCCGTAATCAGGAATAGCTACTTTATCAAAATTCTTTACTAAACGACGCAATTCATTTCTTAATTCTTCCCCAAACATAGGTAGACCGTGCCCTGTCACTACAAACTTAGGATTCAACTTCTCAAGTATTTTTACAGACTCCCAGGCGTTCTCCCAATCAGTAGTAAGATATCTTGGTGGACCATTTAATTCTTTTTGTTGAATCAATACTTTATACAATGAATCTTGTCTTACGGTAACAAAAGCATCTCCAGCCATTAAAAAATGATCTACATTTCGAAACAGAGATATATGTCCAGGAGTATGCCCTGGAGTATGTATCCAACTCCATCCAGGCATATGGGGAACACTACCATCCGGAGGCAACTCATGTATACATTTACCTAAATCAATGCCCTTATTTGGAAACAAAGGAGAAATTTTCGCTACAAATCCACCCTCCACAGATCCATCTGGATCTGGATAATCTTTTTCACCATTTAAATAGGGGATTTCTAGCTTATGTGCATAAACCGGAATATCCCATTTTTTTACTAATTCAATCACAGAACCAACATGATCAAAATGACCATGAGTCAATATAATTGCTTTGGGTTTACTATGTTTACCAAATTTTTCTTCTGCAAAATCTATGATGAGATTCATCGATTTTGGCATTCCCGTATCAATTAGAACCCATTCGTTTGGCTTTGTAGAATCACCAACAAAACATACATTAACAATCTTTATACATAAACAATAGATGTTGGATGCAACTTCGATACTACTTCCATTGCCAAGAGAAGTTAAAGGTAAAATTGCTTCACCTAAATTACTTTTCAATTCTTGATTCAATTTTTCATTCATAAGAGCAAACTCCTTTTTATATTATGCTCTTTAGTATGTAGAATTACGAAAATAATATTACCTTCAAGCTAATTATCAACGGGTTCTAGTGCAAAAATAAAGTAAAAGAGAATATAGCTCATATATTTCTAGCGGAATTCTATTTTATGCTGTTAGTCCAAAAAATTGATGGATGAATTCTTTCTGGTTTTGAACAGACTGATCTCCTAAATCAATCTGTTCTTTTTTTATCATATGCATGGCTTCTACTCCTGCAAGAATGGATGTGGCTGTGCCAAAAGACTTGAACCCTAACATAGAACGCACACGTTTCTTAATAAAACCATGACCTTGTTCCACTATATTATTGAGATATCTAACTTTTCTTAACTTTATGCCTTCAGGCATATTTTTTGCTTCTTTCAACGCTTGAATTGCTACAGGATAGGCAGGGTTCTTATCTACTGTTATCACGCGAGGTTTAGAAACGTACGAAAAAGCCAAGGCTTTCTTGAAAAAGCACTTGGCTGCTTGTTTATCTCTTGATTTACTTAGATAAAAATCAATGGTATTCCCTTCTGAATCAACGGCACGATATAAATACATCCATTGCCCTTTTACTTTAATATAGGTTTCATCGACTTCCCATGAATCATTTGTTGATTTAAGATGTTGTCGTACTTTCTCTTCTAATTGAGGTCCATATTGATGAACCCAGCGCATAATCGTTGTGTGAGCAAATGATAATCCTCTTTCCTCCATCATTTCCATCAGGTTACGGAAGCTCAAATTGTACCGTAGGTACCACCTCACTGTTAATAAGATTAGTTCAGGCTGATAATGCTTCCATTTGAACAAATTTTTCTTTTCCATACCGATCACACACTTTTTTTAGAGTAATATTATCAGTATGTCTAAGTTTAGGAGATTACTTGCAAGAGCTTTAGAGTTTTTGCACCAGAACCGGCTTATTTTACCCTTCCACTTAAATGTTATTTTCGTTCATATAATGAATTATTCCTCTAGCATATTTATAAGATTTATATCATATATTAAGAGAAAGAATGCAAGTTAGAAAGGAGTCTGATAGAATGAGTTATTTGGAGGGAAATGACTTTAGTGAACAAAATATGGTAACTGTACCTAATCCCTACGTATATCAGACATTACAATCAGTAATTGGTAAACATGTGGTTATTGAAACTGTAAGAGGTAATGTACGAGGAAAGTTAAAAGATGTGAAACCAGATCATTTGCTCATTGAATATACGGTACCGTATATTGTACGCATTCAACAAATTGTATGGATTATGCCAAAACAATAATCAAATTACATCTAATTTGATTTATAAAAGATTAGCATCATAGACGACCAAGTAAAAACACAGGGCTTTATCTCTGTGTTTCTTCAAATTTTCGTTTTTGAATATATGCTTGAGCATGAATAATTTCTTCCTGAAGCTCTTTTAATTCTTTCATAGATTCTGATTCAATAGCCATGTAAGTAGTAACTAAGCTGATCATCATATCCATCTTCTCTACTATATTTTGAATGACCTGTTCAGATTCCTCTTTTTTAGGGTGTTGTATTGCTGTTAATACATCTTCTATATAATTATTCTTTCTTTGCTGGATATCATAAATAAACTGTTTTGTGTTTGAGTTCATTTGTTTTCCCTCCGTTTTGGATATATTTCCATTCTATCATATTTGAATAGAAAATATTGGATTCCCCTAAATTTACACCTGTCTCGTATATCTCCTCAAATATACAAACTAATTCCTTAACGTACAGGGAACTAATCGAAATGTTTCAATTTTATGTCTAAACGGGGTAGCACCACATCGCTATCAAGCTAAGCAAATACCCCAAAACGAGAAAATTGACATCTTCATTTGAAAATGCATAATTTTTTTGTTTTAGGGGTACGGAAACGATTCTGGGTATGAGGGGCCACTTTGGTATTTACTTACAGAACGTGTTCCCAAATGTCAAAATCTCATTTTGGGAACACTTCTAAAAAAAAACAGATACCTTTAGGTACACATTTTTGTTCCGTAAAAAAATGTTTTAGACTATAGAAAAAAGTATTAGATTATTAAAAAATAGTTGTAGACTGAAAAGGTGTTTTCTGTGTAGCTTAAAATCTTGAAAAATCCCTTCAGATTTTACTGAAGGGATTTTTCATTCACATAATTCTCATTAGCGTAGGTGATTTAAGCGTGTTTTAATTGTCGAATCCATAGTAAATCTCTAATTTGAAGGAGTATCCAGATAATAAGGCTCACCCCTGAGATACTTAATAATAAGACAGTTATTTCATAGTAATACCCACCAGTAGGGTGATATTGATGAACTATATACCAATCTCCAGCTTCAAGAGCTTCAGATACATAGAAGGTATCAGCTATAATTCCTACTTTTTTCTTTGCTTGCTCGGGATATAAATATTGTGCATGCTTTGGATTTATAGAAGAGATAGTATCTTTATTAATAACATGATTTTCTTTTGAATGAAGCACAAGATATTGATAAGTTGGATAATGTTTTTTGTGTGATTGTACCATTTGTTCAATTTGTCTTGTTTCTTGATGTGTTAAGATTTTCTTATCTTTTATTATTTCTGTGATTTTAGTAATCATGTTGTCCTGTTCTATATAGAAGTTAGTGTGTATCTTATCTGCTGTTAGAGATATCCATAAGGTTGCAACGAGGAAAAATAGAAATGTTATGAGTAGACCTTTACTAATCCAACTTTGGCCTTTAAACCAACCACACAATCTAATATTTTTCAATGTATCGCCTCTTTTCCATTAAATATTGTTAGTTTCTTTTCTAATAAATAAATATCCTTCATATAAATTCTATTCATATCATTTTCTATTTTGAAAGCTTTATGCAAGTATGATTTTATTAAGTATGTTTTCTTTGAAATTTCCTTATTTCCTATATGAGGTCCCACCAACAAAACGCGAATTTTGTACGCTAAGCAAATTTTCATTTAAAAAAGTCGAATTCCCGTACACTAAGGATTCGACTTTTTTAGATTGATTTATTCGACTAAAGCGCCCGATAATACAATAAGATTCATCATATAATTAATTATTGTTTATCAAAAGAAATTAAATAATTTCCTTACATGCCCAAGCGTCTACCTCTACTTTAAATACAGGAGCTGCTAATGCCACCACATAAATCATAGTAGTACAAGGAAGATGTTCACCTAGAAAATCTCCTATAATTTTTCTTCTCTTATCTGCATTAAAATCACCTACTAAATAAAATACCATCTTTGTTAAATCTTCTACGTTCATATTAGCAGCCTCAAGATTTCTTTTAATATTATCTAGAGCTAATTGTAACTGCTCCAATGGATCATCTGGAACCATTCCATCTATTTCCATGCCTAATTGACCTGATAATGTGAGCCATTTATTTGGACCTGTTATTTCTATTTGATGTACATATGGTGCTACTGGTTTATGTACTGTTTCTGGATTTCGGGATTTCTTCAACTAGAATCATTCCTTTGCTGAAATTTTATAATAATCTAAATTATTATATCAGTTTTCTGAGTGTGGTGTTAATTCGCCTTGTTAGTTAATTTATAATTCTTCACATTTTTTGTAACATATTTATCCAATTTGTGTTCTCTAAAAGTACCTAAAACGACCGTTTAAGGAACTCTATTTAGTTCTAACAAAACTGAAAGAAATACGGTCAAAAACCAGTTCTAAAACTCAATACCAAAAACAAAGTTCCATAACAAACATTATATGTCGTTTATGGAACTTTATTAACGTACGGTAAAACCAAGTTTTTCAACTTAGAAATTCCTTAGCGTACAAAATTCGCGTTTTGTTGGCGGGACCCCATCGCTATCAAGCTAAGGTTAGGAAAGATCAGTTTCAGAAGAAATTTTTTTCTTTTTCTAAAAATCAGTGTAGATCATTGGAAATTTTGCATATCAAATAAACCCTATCGGGTTTCAATTTTTTTGATTACGCTACATGATTGCGAGACATAGTAAAGTTGTATATGACACCTAATATATCAAAGACTGTTTTCTTCTTGTATCGATGAGATTTTCGTCCGTTTCGCTGTAGGAGGTTAAACAGACGAAGAAGAATCTTTGATAAGCCTTGGGTGTCTCTTTGTATTGCTCGAAACAGAAGAAAAAAATAGTCCTTAATCATATATATGGCTTTATATTCACTCAGCTCTTGTTTCTTTTTCATGAGAAGTAACTTCCGCATTTGAAACATAATAGAGGAACAGAGTAGAATGGCAATCAATTGCCCATACAAATGGCATTCCAATCGTTCTCGTTTTATCTTTTTACAATGATGAATGTGAAAGAATGATTTCCACGTTTTAAATAAAATTTCGATTTGCCAACGTAAAGAATACCAATCATATACTTGTCCCATCGGGACAATATCTGTAGGGGTGTTTGTCATATATACATTGATACCACTGAGTCGTTTACTACGAGAAGAATACTTCATTCCTTTCTTTTTTTCTCTTACAGCTTGATCTTGTAATCGTTTTTTTTGTTGTTCTTTTGTTAATCGATGTACAATCACACGAGTTGGTACTTTATCAGTCATTCCTACATAGGCGTCGGATATTTCACATGTTTGTCCTGGCTGAAGAGAGTTCATTAAGATCTCCATATCTATCTGTATATACTCTGTACCTTTCTTGATTCTTCCATCTTGAAAGTAATCAGGTTTGGGATTTTTTTGATAAATACGTGTATTCGACTTGATACGAGAGATATAGTAAGCCTTTTTATCTTGTATATGTTGAAGATCTTTCAAATGAAAATAACCTAAATCTCGGATACATAAATCATTCGCTGTTACAGTTGGGACACACAGAGAACCGTAGGTTCGATCATGTTGTTTACCTGGACCTGTATGAATATGTAGGAACTGTCCGCTTAACAGGTCATACTCAAGTTGAATTTTCATCCCAGCTGTATGACTGCACCCTCCTGCACCTGGATAAACGAATGAAAAGGGATCTGGGAGTTGAAAAGCAGTGGAATCTAAAATACGAATACGCTTGAAAACAGAAGTGTATGGAGAAGAAATCGGCATAGATGAGGCCAATTTTTGGTTTAGTAGTTCAGCTAATATGTGTTGTAAAAATTGGACGGCTGCTTTATTAAATCGTTGATTCAGTCCCTCGGGACTAATAAGTACTTCTGTTGATGCTTCTAAACAGCTAGATAACTGAGTTAAAGAAGTCGTAGCGACATTTTGGCTCATCCATACACATAAAGCGACTAAATCTTTTGCTTGGTACTTACTGGTTCGTTGCACAAAACCAACATCTCGAGCAAGATTTTGTAAGATATTTGGGGATAAGAAGCTTTGAATTTCTTGAGCAAATAATTGTAATTCATCAGATACAGAAATTGACATACAAAAACGCCATCCTTTCCTATTGGAGTGAACCCTGAGAATGAGACGATAAAAAACACCTCTCTAAATCGTAAGTATCAGTTATGATTTTAATGGAGGT
>NZ_JAEHBX010000104.1:0-11629 GCF_016483395.1 Bacillus cereus group sp. N21 | reverse complement strand
GTAAGGTCACGAAATATCACATTTTCGCATTAAGACATGTATTGGAAATTAATTGTTCCCTAAAACAAAAAAATGAAACCCGTCAGGGTTTATTTCGTATGTAAATCTTTAAATTCCCTACACGTAGCCTTTTAGAAAAAAGAAACAAGCTCTACTATAATTGACGTTGTATGAGCTTATCTTGATAGCGATGTGGTGCTACCTCTAATATACAACTCTATTTCCTCTTAACTTTTAAAGTAGAAATTGACGAGTGGCTCAAAAAAGAAGTAATCGTTGCCGTATGCCAATTAAGAACAACACATTATCGCTTTAGTATAGGAATCTTCAGGGATATATATTTTGTTGTTTTTAACTTTATATGGAATATCATGTCTTTCAAGTATATTTGTATCAACAGACTCTACCGTATCACCCCATTGTATGTATTTACCGCTGTATCCTTTTGAATACCAAAATACAACAAAAAGAATCAAAAAACCTAAAAATAAAAATACTATTCTCTTTTTTTCATTTTTTTACCTCTTTACATTTTAATGGGAATACATGTACATATTACCATATGCATAGGTTTAAATGACATAGTAATAGAGTAAATAAAATAGGAGGAGGGTTTTTATGCTTAAATTTATAAAAGAAAAGTTAGCATTAATAGGTGCTCTTTGTTTGTTTATTATTACTATTGTAAATTACATAGTAAATAACGAGACAGTAACTGGCATAGTTAGTATTTCATTATTTGTTCTTGTATTAATCTTATTTATTATTTCTAGAAATAATAAAGTATCCTAAGGTGGATAAAGTGTGAGGTTCTTTTGTTAGTTATAGAGTTGTCTTACAAATAATTAGAGGTAGTTGTATCGTGTCTGTCAACGGTAAGCGGACAGAATGAAGCGGAAGCGGAAATGAAGGAGCATTAAGGAGTTGACAGACTTACTGTCCCAGACCCTCTTGTGGTTGTCAAACGGTACCCGTTTGACCCTGCCTACTGGCGAGGGAGCCCCCTCAAAAAATGAGGGGGTTGGGGGAGTTTTCAAATGGGGTCTGGGGAAGGTTTCCCCAGTGGGTTTGGGCGAAGCCCAAGGTTTTTGTTCTTGCACGGCTTGTCCGTGATCGGCGAAGCCGACGTGTCCCGTAGGGCACACTCTATTGTTGCGTAGTGACAATATAAGAGTGTGTTCTCTAATTGACATGCAATTACCCTCTATGCCATGATTAAGTGGACAAATATGAAGGGGGCTGGCTCTGTGAGTTACTCTATTTTTCGAGTGCAAGGAATTAAAACAACAGGAGATCTACGAGGAATTGGAAAACATAATGCGGACAGAGTTTCGTATACAAATCATGATATTGATCGGGCGAAATCAAGCGAGAATATCGAGCTTGTAAAATGTGAAGATACATATTTAAAACGATTTAATGAGATTACAAGTGAAATGAAAATAGACCATGAAAAACGTATGAAAAGTATGCGATCTGATAGAAGGAAATCATTTGACCAGGCGATTAACAGTGCAAAAAATGATGTGGCTTGTGAATTTTTATTTACGAGTGATGAGGAATTCTTTCAGAATAAATCGAAAGAGGAAATTGAATCCTGGGCGAAACAGTCTCTTGAGTTTCTTGAAAAAGATATTGGTATTACAAAAGATAAAATTATTCATGCAGCGGTTCATATGGATGAGAGGACGCCACATTTGCACGTTGTAGCAGTTCCATTAATCAAGGCGTATGACGGACGTAGAAAGGCTGATACATGGCAAATTAGTCGTAAGAAGTTCATTAAAACAAAAGAAGATTTAGCGAATTTGCAAGATAGATATCATCAGCGTATGAATGAACATGGTCATAAACTGGAAAGAGGTACAACAAAAGATATTAAACATGCGACAGTTCAAGGGTTTAAAGAGCAAACAAAATATCATGAAAATGAGGTTGTACAAGCATTAAAGAAAGCAGATCATGCAAAAGAATTGGCAAATAAGCTAGTAGCGGATGTGAGACATATTTCAAAGCTGGATAAAATTCCAGTGCATCAAGAAATTGTATGGGAACGTCAAGTGTTTAAAAAGGTCGAGAAAGTCACAGGAAGGGTTATTTTAGAGCCTAAGGACTATCAAGTTATCAAAACCCTTGCGAAAGCTTCAGATGTGCTTAAAACACAAAATAAGAAGCTTATAGGTGATAATAATCTTTTAAACAAGGATAAAATCAATTTAAAAGAAAAAGTAGAACATTTAACAAAAGAAAATCAACAACTTAAAACTGAAAATCTAGAATTAAAAACGGAAAACGATTTTTTGAAGAAAACGTTGGAACGAGTCAAGGAATTTTATAAAGAGAAAGTGCCTCAACTTGCAAATATGGTGGGTTATATGAAAGCAACTGTGTTAGATAAAATGGGGAAAAAGCTGTTGAAGCGCCATTTTGTAGATGATAGTGAGCGTAATGGAGTTCAAAAGTTTTTTAGTGATAAACAAGAACAAAAGAAAAACAAAGAATTAAAAGTAAAATCTCGTAATCGAGATCAAGACTATGGAATGGAACGTTAAAGTCAGTAGTTATTTTAAGTGTACTTGTTTTCAAAAGGAAAATGCTGTGATATTGTCGAAGTATGGAAAAAGTAAAAAACCCCGCGAGTCGGCAAACTTAGGGGTTTTTATGGAAAATTATGAAGGGGTTACCCCTTATTTACTATCAAAGTATCTATATTCTAACATAAGTGGGTTGACTCCTTCTAGTAGAGAAGGAGAGGAATTTTTTTCATGAGTAAAATTATTGATTTTGAGCAAATTGAAAAGAACGCTAGATCAAGAGAAAACCAAATTGAAAGCTTTTTAGAACAAGCAAATGTAGGTTTATCTTCTGAACAACAGCAATTGTTGTTGCAAATTTTACATAGTACAACTGGTGAAGATTATTTTATAGGTAAAAAGAAAAAACGAACTGATGGGGTGAAGTTCGTGCAATTAATTATGGATAACATAAATTATTTAAATAAAATTGGTTACTTACAACCTAAAGAAGAAGCATTTTTATTTAAGCTTACTCCTTACATTGAATTTAAGACAAATGTAATAATAGAAAGAGTAGATAATGAATTAGAGGTTGAAACAAATGCAGCAACTCCTAGTTATTTAGCTGAACAATTTGGAAATACTAGAGAATATATTTCTAGGACTATGAACTCCTTATTAAAGAAAGGTATACTTGGTGTTGCTGAATCTGGAATGACTACTGATGATGGAAGAATTTGTTCTTCTAGAACATGGTTTGTGAATCCTAATGTTATGTGTTGTTCTCCTAAAGATGGTGTAGATAAGGCAACTCAACATATTTTTAAAAGATCTCTTCGTAATTTTAAAATTAAAGATAGCAGTAAAAAACATAAATTACCAGTTTATTTATTTTAAAAAAAGCCTGACTTTTAGTCTTGCTTTTTTTTATTTTATCTTATTTTACATTTTTTAGGTGTGATCATTTAGTCACACAGGTGTGATCATTTAGTCACACCCTACCCCCTTTAAACCCTTGATATTATTGAGTTTTTGTATTTTTCCTCTCTCACTCTATATATATAGCTAAAAGTTCCGAAAGGAACGGGTCGTATTTTTGAGAAGAACACTCAAAAATCTCCACCCTCTCTCTAAAAAAGTCGGTTCGTTGATCCTCACCTAAAGGCTATCGCCTTTTCTTTTTTAAAGAGTCCTTGCGAAACTTTTTTCGGCTCGTTTGCTGTTATCGCCAAGCCGACAGACAAAAAGCAAAACAATGGTTCTCGACTTGGACTAACAAGTATACGAGCCGAACCGCTTAGATTAATCGCTCAAAAATAGTTCTTATTTTATATGTTGATACGTTTAATACGTGGGGTTTCGGCCCCACACGACGAGCCAGCACTCTAGCCAAAAAGCAAGGGGCGTTTCAAAATATCAGGTGTGGTCATATGCCGATTAAATCGGAGAAAGGCACTTAATAGATTGTCTTTTCTTTATTTCTTAAAGTACTTGCTCGTATATTATTTAAAGACATAAAATAATGTGAATCCGTTAAAACACATGAGTGCCCCCTTGTTTTCCCTTCTTATCTAAAGGAGGAACTATTATGGGCTTTGGTGGTAGTTGCGGTAGTTGCGGCGGCGGTTTTGCTGGAGGATTTGCCTTACTCGTTGTACTCTTTATATTATTAATCATAGTTGGAGCTGCTTGTTTCTGCTAAAAAACAATCAGAAAAGGCACTTATACAGGTGTCTTTTCTTATGAAAAAATATTTATATGATGTGGAGTTAAAAGTTGGAGTCTCCCCTTTCAAAAAATGTCTTAATGTATAATGTTTGCGTTTTGTCGGCAGGATCTCGATCTAAAAGATGGGTACAAGTTGTTTTTTTAAACTGTGGAAAATGGTGATGAATAAAGGTACATGTGAGGTTGACATAAAGTATGATTATCGGTAGCAGGGACAAGGTGGAATCCTTGATTTTATTAAGTTTTTTCTTCTTTTCTATGTGAAATCGATATGTAGGATTTTATACATTGTTGTTATAGCGGAGATTCTAGGGATCCCCGCTATTTTTCGTTTTTACTTTTTTGTATAAAATCCTGTATAAACTGAAAAGGTTTTGATGTTGTTATTGAGAAGTAAGGAGTATCTAATTTTAAAATCGATATGTGTTCCTAAGCTTGGGGCTGTAATATGAACTAAATACATTACTCCTGTGAAGATTATGGAAGTTAAAAATACAAACAAGTGATACGTGAATTATTAGGAAAAAGGGTATATCATTGCTATAGCGAATATATTTTTGAGGTGAAACGCTATGAAGACGTTTTATAGTCCTAGTGACGTGGCGGAGCAATTAGCTATCCAATCATCTACATTACGTAAGTATGCAGACGTGTTAGAAAAAGAGGGTTACACTTTCATAAAAAACGAGCGTGGGCATAGGAAATATAGAGAAAGTGATGTAATGGTATTCCGTAAGGTTATAAACCTAAAGAAGGACACAGATATGACACTAGAAAATGCCACAAAGCAAATTGTATCATGGCATCAAGGTGTTGAAGTATTGCCATTGGATCGACATGAAGTTGAGCGCTATGAAGAACCGGATTTCAACGCTACAACGCTACAGACGATGATTCAAGATCAAAAAGAAGTCATTGAAAAACAAAATGACTTGCTCCAGGAATTAACCAAACGATTAACTGAGCAAGACCAGAGATTCATACAAAGAGAATCAGAGTTATTGAGCGCTATACAAACGATACAGGAATCCCAGGCACTTATAGCGACGAATACTAGCAAAGACATGGCGAAGAACCAGGGCCGTTATGAAATGCTCATGCAAACAATAAGGGAAGTCCAGGAAGTTAAGAAGATGATTGCAGCAAGTAAAGATAAGAAATGGTATGAGTTTTGGAAATAATCTTTTGAATCTTTAAACCCTTGATATTATTGAGTTTTTGTATTTTTCCTTTCTCACTCTATATATATATCTAAAAGTTCCGAAAGGAACGGGTCGTCTGCTATTGTGCCAAGCCGAGAGACCAAAAGCAAGCAATATCCGTCCTGCCTTGGACAAGCAATTATACGAGCCGAACTGCTAATGTATCCGTTCAAGATTCTCTTTTACCCTATATTCCATATAACGAGAAGTTCCTGGGGGTTAGCATTCTTGCCTAAAAGCAAGGAAAACACGCTATACATACATGTGTGGCGTGTTTTCGTAATGAATTTTAATTATTTGTTTTTAGGAGTATCGATTCTTACGGAGTATAGACGTTTTTCAACGTAATGTTTTGAAATAGTAAGAGGTTGTGTGTCTGTATTATTTTTAAATTTTGTATAATTTGGTTTTTTAATTGGTGTTGTTATAGTTTCGGCAAATTCATATGGGTAATTAACTTTAGATTTGTCTTCAAGCATATAGATAGCTCCTTTTTTAGAGTGTTTGTTAAAGAGTTGTACTATAATACAATATGTTTATATATTTTTTTTGGGACTAGATATGTATCAACCAATTTATATTGGGGTATCACCTGATGATTTGGTTGGACTAGTTGGTTCAGTTGTTAACACATAATGAAGTTCTACGTAGAATTTTATTTTCTTCGTATATAAAAATCTTTATCTTTAAATTTTGAAAAACGGATATGAATAAACATACATGTGAGGTTAACATAATGTCTTATTATTGATAACAAATATAAAAGGCTCATCCTTCTTTACAAGGGGATAAGCTTTTTATATAATTTCTCATCAAAAACTAAAAATGCTGAACTATTTTACTGGTGTTTGCGATCACAATGAAAACAAATAAAACAACATCTACGGAACTTATCTTTCTTACATTTACAAGAATTACTATGACATTTAGACTTACAAGAATGACTATCATGCTTACATTTACAAGAATCATTACTACGCTTCGAACAGTTGCTACTCCAGCTCATTCTTTATACCTCCTTTTCGAATACGAGTTATATTATTCTATGTTTTAATAAGAAAAATGCTTGTTTATTGACCTATGTTAAATTCTATAGAAAACCCTCTATTGCAGTATTTTATACATTGTTGATATAGCATTGATTCAAAGATTAGATTAGCAAAGAAAATTTTTACAGGAAAATGATGCTCAAAGGATAATAAGAGAAGAACAAAGAGATACTCAATTAATGCAAGTATTAAAAGAAATACAAGATAGGAAGCGTCTAATAGCAGCTTCAGAACAGAAGAGATCTTTTTGGAGTCGTCTATTTGGTAAATAAATTAGAATTTAATAATAGAAAGAAAAGTTCACTTTTTATTTGAAAAAAGATAAGAAGTGAATTTTTTGTTTATTAGTAATAATTGATAGGTTGTGTAATTCTAATTTTTATTTCTAAAACAAATTGGTTAATTGTTTTAGAGCATTTTAATTAAGTATTGAATATTATAAGAATGTAATCTGTAGATTACTAATTATTTAATTTAGTAGGAGGTGAATTTTAAAATGCCTTTCACTACTGGTCCAATTGAAAATGTAGGAAATCAGCCTGCTAATGCAAATAGAGCTAAAGTTAAAATCCTCAATCGTACTGGAGGTACACTTAATGGGGTACTTCGATCTTTTAGACTTGATGGTACAAGAACATTAATCGAACAGAGAAACTTTTCTGTAGCTGCTAATGCTTCTGCTCTTGTAATTCTAAGTTTAGTTCACTCTACTTTGGGACAAGCAGAACAATATGAAGTTGAAATTGTCCCTAATCAAAACGGTGGCATATACAGTGTTTATGGAGTAACTCCTCAGGGTGTTATTATTACTGCGCAACGAGTTTTGAATACAGAATTAACGCAGATTCTTTAATATTAAATAAGGAGTTGGTTATCTTTTGAGATAACCAACTCTCTTTATTTAATTGTTAAAAATCATAGATTATAAAAAAGTATTGCTATTTTTGTAAGCGCTTACTATAATAAAGGTACAAGGATTCATAAAATCTTAATATAAGAATAAAGGAGGAAGTAAAATGGAAATCGCAATGGCAGTTTTAAAATTTGTAGGTGGAGTAATTCCATTTGTACAAGAGCTTTTAAAAGCATTTATGTAAGTTGTTTATTCCGCAATTATTTATAAAAATTATCATACAAATGATCTGTATATCAAAAGTGAATTGATGTACAGATCATTTGTATGAGTAATCTTTAAATAAGAAAGGAGAATCCCAAAAAGAATATGGGATTCTCCTTTTTTTAGTGCATGAAATGTTGCAAAATAACTGACTTGATTTAAGAATATTAATGAGAATTTTTAATTAGCAGCTAGATTGTCCAGTTGTTCCACCAATTCTTACTTGTTGAGTTTGTAATACTTTCAAAGTAAGATCAAGAACGATTTTTTCACGTAAGTGGTCAAATGCTTTTTCATGATGTTTACCACATGATTCTTCATGATGTTTATCATGATCATTATCACATGGTGAGAAGTCAAGCTCATAAAATTCTGCACTAATTATTTCACAAAATGGTTGTTCATTATAGAAAACATTATTTTCAAAGAAGAATTTGTCTAGACGAGGAACATCAGTGTTTTTTGGATTAATAAAACGAGCTTTATTTTCTGAAGAAAAAGCTATGATTGGGTTAGAAGAAAAGTCACCTGCAGTTAAGTCAGCAAAACCTGAGAATCGAACCTTTGCAATTTTATCATGAATCACGCCATTGCAGTCTTTAGCAGCATATTCAATATTTTTACGAATAAAACCTTCTACAAACAATTTTGCTCTTGTTACTCGTAAATACCCTGTTTCATTAATTGGTTCATATTCAACAGGTACTAGTTTACATTGTTGTAAAAATACATCTTTTAACACTCTTTTAATTTCTACTGCTGGTGGACAAAGTGGGATATTTGCTTCTACTACAATTTGAAGTGTTCTTTCTGCTAATACAACTGGAATTTTAACTATTGGATTGCTTGTAAGAACAGGCGTTGCTGGAGTATCACTGAACGGAATTTGTGTTTCTGCTTTAACCTTACAATCTTTATTGTGATCGTGTTTGTTTTCACTCAATTAAAAAACCTCCATTTATTTTTGTTTTTCGAGTGTTTCCATATCTACTTTAATATGATATTTAATATATCTATTTGTGTGCGGGCTTGTATAATAGTTACTTTTCTCATTTTGAAATAAGAAAAACTAAATTAGATTACTTAAAATTCATTGCACTATATTGAATAGGACAGCATATATTATATTGTGGAACGAGCGTCGTACATTTGTTTTACACTTATATATAATTAAATAAATCTCCCATAACAAGAAAAGGAACCTACTAGTAGGTTCCTTTTCTTGTTATGGGGGTAGAAGGAGCAATCGTACCGTGAAGTGAAAAGTAATTTGTAGAAAATGTAACTATGGCTCGAACTCATTGGGGATCTGAGGTAGCCAAGAATTTGAGGATTGGCTCAAGTTCTTGGCGTAAATATTGCCTTGCCCTGGAGGAAGCTGGGTATCCTTTTGATCGCGGCAATAATAATTCTAGAATTTTTTTCATAAAAACGTAGCAACTATAGAACGGCTAGTAACAGTTATGAACAAGAAGAACGTAACACTAGAAAAGGTTATAAATTTAGCAATGACAAGTGTTACAGAAAATAAGATAGCAACTGTTGCTACGATAGCGTAGCAGCTTCAGAACAGAAGAAATCACTTTGGAATCGTCTGTTTGGTAAATAAATTAGAATTGAATGATAAAAAGAAAAGCTGGCTTTTTATTTGAAACAAGATAAACGAGCTTTTTTGGATACTACCGATAATGATAGGTTATATAAACTTTATATGTATACGATATATAGTATTGCTTTCCTTTGGACAAGTAGAGACAAGTATACAAGAAAAACAAGCTCGTTTTACATTTAATATATTAAATTTAAACAAAGGAGCTTGATTATTTATGTCATCAAAAAATAGATTGCATTTCAATCCTTGTGAGTTTCCACTTCCTATTCAGGGATCTTCAGGATTAACACCACAATCAGCATTCAGGGCTGTTAGAGATGTTATTAATGCATCTATACCTGTTTCTGCAGACACCGATGTGCAAGTTTTATATCCGAATGAACAATACGATCTAATAAATGAATATAGTACTTTTACTTCCACATTTATTCCAGAAACAAAAGGTATATATTCTATTATTGCAAGTGTTCAATTTAGTCCTGTTACTTTCACCAATCCTTATAGGGTGCGAATAGCCATCAGAGTAAACAATACTGACGTAGCCCGAGATAATGATTTCTTTAGTACAATCCCATTTGACAATGATGTATCTGTTTCTACTAACATTCAGTTAAATGCTGGAGATCAAGTACAGGTATTTGTGCAAAGTTCTGTAGTTGGTGAAATCGTTTCAGATTCTGCAACTACACATTTTGAAGCTACTAGATTTTCATTTCCAACATAATAAAACAAGTTTATTTTCTTAACTACCGATAACACTGATTATGTGAATGAAAAGTCCCTTCATTTTCTGAAGGGATTTTTCTAGGTTTCTAGATACATGGACTGCTGATAAGTGGGGTTATGTTAACCAAACATGTATTACGTTATATTGAAAAGATAAAAAACGCAAGGAGGATTCTAATCCCCCTTGCTGTAAAATCAGGCTACCCTCTTAATACTTTAAATGCTTCTCTTACTTTTTTAGCAAAATCTAGTGGTGGTTCAACCGATTCAAAGTGCATATACATAGCTCGCGGTTCTTCAAATAACCAGTGATTATGAACTGCTGTAACTATAATATTTCTTCTTCGAAGTTCAGTTAATAATGGGTTAACTTCTTCTTGTAAAAGGACTGTTTCCCCTAAATTTAACGCATTACCTTCACTATCAAGGTCTTCAAACGTAAAAAATTGAGGATTTACCAGTGGAGATCTTGTTCTACGTCCAAGAATGGTAAATCTAATATTACGAAACTTTTGTACCAAGCATACTCCCTCCGGAGTAACCGTTGCAGATCCACCTAAGATTCTCGCAAATTTATTACATAGTTGGCTTCCAGATGGGCATCCAGATTCGCATGAATGATAATTATCTGAATACATAAAAAACCTTCTTTCCGTACATACGTAGTAGTAAAATAAAATGTGAAAGCAAATGATCTAAGCTTGTTTCACACTACAATATATGCTTGTCTTATTGGAATGGTGTAATAGTCATACTTTAAAATTTTTAAGCATAGATTAGTAAGGAAAGATTTCTTTATTCCTGCTGGTTACCTCCATAAATAAAAAGAAGCGCTATTTAGCGTTCTTTTTATTTATGGTATTTATTTTTCATAACAATTGTAAAATATGAGCATATAGGAGTACCGCCAACATTTTGGGGATTTTGTATGCTAAGGAAACAACTTTTTTAGATTGGTTTGTTCAAGAAAAGTGTACCTTTCAGCAAAAAGCTAAAGGGTACACTTTTGTGTGCAATATTTTTCTTTTCTTAACCGGTAATGCGTAAGCCTGTTATACGTAACGGAATTAAAATAAGACCGCGAAGAAACGGTCTTGTTCCTTGTTTTCTTTGATCAACTATTACAACAGAGACTCAAATAAATCATCTTGCTGTAACATCTTTAACTGCATCGGAAATACGATCAACCGCTGCTTTTCCAGTATCTTCAACAACATCAATTGCATTTTGTACTGTATCGCTTGCTGCTTCAATCCCACGTTTTGTTTTGTTACGCCCTTGGTCAATGGCAGATTGATTTCGATTTTGCTCAGTCATTCGTTACTCCTCCTTAAATCGTTCTTCGACCTTAGTATAAGAAAATGTTATTTTGTTATTCATCATATATCAGGAAATGTTATAGGGCGGGTACAGTGTCCATTCATTTGTTTACTTACTATTGATAATCATACTTATGTAAAAAACTAGTGTGGATCTAGTTTTTTCTTTTTTTGTTTATGGATGTTCTAAACTCTTTATTTGCATTGTTTCTAATGTATACTTTTATAGTCGTTTTTGAGGGGAATGGGTAAATTGCGATAAAGTCAATAAAATCAATTAAATGAATGTAAACAAATATTAAAAAGTTTACATTCGTATTTATAATAAATAAAAAGCACTTTTTAATGTTTTAAAAGTGC
>NZ_JAEHBX010000103.1:0-11995 GCF_016483395.1 Bacillus cereus group sp. N21 | reverse complement strand
ATTTATTATCGGTTTCATAAAATTTGACCACAATCTTCCCATGTCTCTATGTGTAAAAAAACTTTGCAACAGACCCAATAAAATTATCAAACTTTTTTATAAAGAAATGAATCGATTACATTAAATAAGAGCATGTTTTGATCAATCTTTTTTCAAAACATGCTCTTTAGACTTGTCTTTATATCAAGGTTATTAGTAATAATTTAATCAAACTTTATTTTAAAGCTACAAGTATATCCAAGTTTAAGAGATTTTTTTGCACCAGAACCAGATTTTTCTTATATTTGTTTAATAATCCTATTAAGTTTTTTGTAAAATTCACCTTTTGTTTTTACATGATTAAACTGATTCGGATTCATATTAGCTTTTTGAGAGAGTGCTACAATCTCTTCTTTTGTAATTGAATCTTTAGTATTTATAGATGCTATATTTGTATATTTCCCATCTTCTGTTTTTGGAATTTCTAAAATTCCTTTATTTACAAGATCCACTACAGCCTTATGCTCTGAAGAATGTGTATCTACACCGGTAATTTTCCAATTATGCATAACTTTTGGCGTGTATACACCATTCTTTACCTCTTTTAAATATGTAATAGCAAGGTTACGAATGGTTCCACCTGTTTCTCCGAATGCATTCTCTTGTTTAGATGACCAAATTTGTTCAAACTTACGTCCCTCTAAAGCTCCCCCTTTTGCCTGAAGAGCCTCCATTCTATATGCATTCATTCCCAGCGTCATAACATCGCTCATTTTGATTGGTTTATTTGTACGAATAGATCGTAAATTTGTAATTCTACTTCCATATGGTTTTGTTAAGTCAATTTCGTATTTTACGCCTCCAAAGAAATCGTTCGTACTGTATTTAGACGCACGGCGGGTTTTATCAAAGCTAACTGTTACATCTCCGGCACGAGATGAGTTAAAATACCCTGCCGCCCATTCCATGTAGTCTTTTAAATCTTTCCCAGTTATCTTATATACTGTAATTTCTCCCAAAGCATATTGGTAATTATACGCAATATCTTTCTTCTTAATAGGACCTACATCCAAACGGGCATAATCGTTATCAATTTGATGGGCTACTACATCTGCTTTGCTGTAATAGAGCATGATTTCATGAAAAAAATCTGATAAAGGTGTCTCTTGAATTTGCACACTTGGAATACCCTTTATTTCATTTTCAGGAACAAGATTTCTACCCTTTAATTGAGCGACTACAACATTTGCATCTCCTCTCGCATACTCGTGAAAAGGTGTTAGTGTTGCTTCAAGTGTAGGATCAGATAATACCGTTGTTCCATCAGCATTTTTTACAGGTAAAGCGGTAGCTGTTTTATCTTTTAAAACCAGCTTCCCATCTTGCTTTGTAAAAGTAAGGTCAATACGTGAGATATGCGTTCCATATTTATCTGGTTCTGTAATAATAACACCATTTACAACTTCTTTTTTAACAAGTTTATGCATATGAGCTGCAAAAATAGCGCTTATTTCCGGACAAGTATTCGCAATATCTTGAACCCCAGTACCAGGGATTCCATTCTCATTTTCTAGTCCCATATGCATAAGCCCTACCATTACATCTACTTTACCTTCTAATTCTTTAATTACCTTTTTTGTCTCTTCTACTGGATTTTTCACTACTAAACCAGCCAAATGATC
This sequence comes from Bacillus cereus group sp. N21, assembly GCF_016483395.1. Taxonomy (NCBI): domain Bacteria; kingdom Bacillati; phylum Bacillota; class Bacilli; order Caryophanales; family Bacillaceae; genus Bacillus; species Bacillus cereus group sp. N21. The sequence continues at coordinate 10,334 of NZ_JAEHBX010000103.1, read as the reverse complement.
TGTCCCTTTTTCAAAATCACTAATCATTGGTGTATTCATGCCAATAATCCCAACTTTAATTCCACCTTTTTCAACAATCGTATATGCAGGAAGAAAACGCTCTCCATTCTCCTTATAAATATTTCCTGCTAACGTCTTTCCCTTATATTGCTCACTAACTTTTTTCAATGTATCTAATCCAAAGTTGAATTCATGATTTCCAAATGCCCAAGCATCATATCCCATTGCGTTCATCGTTACCATCATTGGAGATTGTGGCTTATCATTGAATAATTCTACTGAGTTTCCTTGAATTGTATCCCCGGCATCTAATAATATGGTATTTGGATTTTCTTGACGTACCTTCTTTATAACCGTATAAAGCTGCGTTAAACTTCCACTCATATTTGCACCATCAAGCGCATAATCCCAAGGCATAAATCTACCATGAATATCTGCAGTACCCAATAATGTAATATTAACATCAGATTCCTCAGCTTTAGAGATAGCTGGTTTGACTGTTACTGCTGTTCCAAGAAGTATAAGAATAACAAAATAACATACACAGTTCTTCCATTTTATTTTTGGCATAATAACAATATTTCTCCCCTTTTTGTATTGTCATAAAGTTGCTTGAACTTTAAAAATGTAACTTATTATTTGGAAAACTTCAACTACAAAAGATAATTTTGGAGGTTCTGGTGCAAAAAAATCTCTTAAATTTGGATATACTGATATTACTACTCTAGAAAAGGTGTGTGATCAGTATGGAAAAGGAAAATTTGTTTAAATGGAAGCATTATCAGCCGAAACTAATCTTATTAACAGTAAGGTGGTACCTACGGTACAATTTGAGCTTTCGTAACCTGGTGGAAATGATGGAGGAAAGAGCTTATCAATTGCTCACACAACGATTATGCGCTGGGTTCATCAATATGGGCCTCAATTAGAAGAGAAAGTACGATATCACCTTAAATCAATAAATGACTCATGGAGAGTCGATGAAACCTATATTAAAGTAAAAGGACAATGGTGTTATTTATATCGTGCCATTGACAAAGAGGGGCAAACGCTTGATATTCAACTGCGTAAAAAGAGAGAGACACAAGCGGCATATGCTTTTATGAAAAGACTGGTTCGAACTTATGGAGAACCAACGGTTCTGACTACAGATAAGGCTCCTTCTTTAATTTGCGCATTTAAAAAATTACAGAGGATAGACTTTTACAAAAATACCTTTCATCAAAATGAACTATTTTATATGAATTTTCAGAAAATATATCGTAAAAATGTTGATGATGTGGTAAGATTATAGATGAAAAAGAGTATGAATTCACGTTGTAGCGTGAATTCATAAGAAAGAAGCCAATTTGTATAGGAATTGGCTTCTTTCTTAAGTTCGAATAAAAACAGAATTGTCTTTAAATCTTTATTAGGGGAAATTTTTAAAGAAGAATTCAGCTTGGTTATAGTTTTACATAATTGTTAGATAAAGTAAATTGATATTTTTCGCGCTGAATATTCAGAACATTAATTCGAAGTATATCCATCTACAAATAAGTAATTGATGAGTTTTATAAAAGTCAGGAAAGAGAAAACTGATGCGTTGCAATTTCTTTCATTCATCCATTAATGGAATGAATGAAAGAGCCGAGATTATTTACATTGGATAAGACTTCAGACAACATATGGTTGCACTCTTCTTGCACACATTCTCTCTTGAACCATTCCGTTGTCTTCCCCTACTATTTTAACTTCAACACTGCGTTAACCGGGTTATGATCACTGTTTTTAAACTTCAAATCATGCCCTTGTACGCTCACAATCTCCACATTTGGAGACACTAAAAATCCATCGATAATCGTAACAAAGTTCTCATCTTCGACATAGCTCTTCACATTATCACGAACTGTCCAAACAGTATCATCAACAGCCCACTGGAATCCACCATCAGTGAAATCTTCTGGCAGCTGTACTAACCACTCTGGCCATTCTTCTTTAAACTTCGGATCTTTTAACTGCACATCAGATAATAGCTGATTCCAGTCTCCGCCAAGCACGAGATAATCGCCATTTTTATAATGCTTATTCATATACTCTTTCAAAAACTCAACTTGTTGCTTTCGAATGTTTCCGCCCTTATCATATGCAGATAAATGAACGTTCACCATTCGTAAATATTTCCCGTTATCAACTGGAACCTTATGCTCAACAATCGCTCGATCTAATTCGAATAATTGACGAAGCCACATTTCTCTTCCAGGAAGCTGATATCTCGTCACTTCTTCTACTTTATATTTTGAGAACGAACCAAGTCCACTGTTCGTATATCCGTGCGGCTTCTTAATTGGCACCGGCACCCACTGCGCATTAAAGTTATAACCAAACGTAGACGCATGATCTTTCAGTCCATCTTGAAACGCCTTATACTGATTCACATCAAATGAACGAAGTGACTTCTCATCCATCTCTTGCACTAAAATAAAATCAGAATCTTCCTTTTGTAAGAAAGACAGCATATTGCTGATATTCTTTTCTGTTTGCTCTTTACTACTAGAGCGCGAACCCGTCCCTCCGTCTAAGAAGAAATCTTGATCCTTATCTAAACCGCCGTAGCCAATATTAAACGTTGTCGCCTTAAACTCTTCCCCAACCTTAAGAATGCGCTCGTTATTATTTGCCACCTTCAACTTCTCAACATCCTTATGCTTCACATCCGTAATTACCACATACGTAATAAACGCCGCGAAAGCACCAAATATTGAGCCTGTACCCCATAATAAACCTTTCAATACCTTCTTCAAGCTCATGACTCCCTTATTCTCTTTATATAGTTTGCATACGTGGTTATTTTAACATGTTCTAGACGTAAACATAAAGTAACTCTAAAATATACAATAAAAGTGGTTCTGTAGCAAAGTTTTCGAAATTCAAGTACACTTTGGAAAAAGATGACGGCACAATAAAAGGTATTGAAACCATTCATGCCCTATACAAACAAAGGCGAACTCTTCAAATAGGCTCCGCCTTTTCGGTGTATAACGAATTACAGGAATTATTAATGGTTGCATAACCATTTAACGATGTAACCCTAGATTCTCTATGTTTTGGATAACTTTGCAACAGAACCAATTACTTTATATTCGCTTAATTCCTGTTGTTTCTTTTTTATAAAAGAAGGAATTTTATCTTTTTTGTCTAATTCTATCTAGGTTTGCAAAAAGGGATTCTACAACTTTGGAGGAATTATCATGGTAAAATATATTTCAATTCTTGGTTCAACTGGCTCAATTGGTACGTCTGCATTAGATGTAGTCACTTCTCATCCGGAACATTTTAAAATTATTGGTTTAACAGCAAATCACAATATTGACCTTCTTGAAAAACAAATATATACATTTTACCCTCGAATTGTAAGCGTAAGTACAAAAGAATTAGCAGATGCTCTTCGGAAGCGAATTCCTACAGATACAAAAGTCACATATGGAACAGATGGATTAATTGAAGTTGCAACTCACCCTGATTCTAATCTTGTATTATCTTCAGTTGTCGGTGTCTCTGGTCTCCTTCCAACAATTGAAGCATTAAAAGCGAAAAAAGATATAGCAATTGCTAACAAAGAAACATTAGTTGCGGCAGGACATATTGTGACAGAATTAGCGAAACAAAACGGCTGCCGCTTAATTCCAGTAGACAGTGAACACTCTGCCATTTTTCAATGTTTAAATGGGGAAAATAATCAAGAAATCGAGAGGCTTATTGTTACTGCTTCAGGCGGTGCATTTCGAGATAAAACGCGCGAAGAAATGGAAATCTTACAAGCTAAAGATGCTTTAAAGCATCCCAACTGGTTAATGGGAGCAAAACTAACCATTGATTCAGCTACATTAATGAACAAAGGCTTTGAAATCATGGAAGCACGTTGGTTATTTGATATCCCTTATGAGAAAATTGATGTTTTAATTCATAAAGAAAGTATTATTCATTCTTTAGTTGAATTTATAGATGGCTCTATCATGGCACAGCTCGGTGCCGCTGACATGAGAATGCCGATTCAATATGCATTTCATTATCCAACTAGATTACAATCGGACTATAAAAAATTAAACCTATTAGAGATAGCTAGCCTACATTTTGAAAAACCAAATTTCAAAAAATTCCCTAGCCCACATTATGCGTATGAATCTGGAAAAATTGGTGGTACAACACCTGCTGTCTTAAATGCAGCGAACGAAATTGCAAATGCGCTATATTTACAAAACGAAATTTCATTTTTTGATATTGAAAAAACAATTTATTCTACTCTTGAAGCTCATCATAGCATTGCAAAGCCAGATTTGGAAACAGTATTAGACACCGATCATTGGGCTCGTGAATATGCAAACGAATTATTAATTAGAAAATGAAAAAAGAGCTAGAACAGAACGCGTCTTTTTTAGCTCTCCATTTTACGTGTTCTTTTGTTTTAATACATTTACGTTCACGGAATTGTAAAGAAATGTATCTAAGATATCGCATACAGAAGGATTTATAGTGAGTATTAGTTATGGTCACTGGGAAAGTTCTTTTTAATTAATATAAGCTATATATGGAATACAGAAACCTAAAAAATTGGAGGTAATTATGAAAACTTTCATATATATGGTGAGACACGGAGATTCACCGAAATCTGGAAAAGAAAGAGCGAGAGGATTAACGGAAAAAGGAAAATTAGAAGTTCAACGAATAACAGATGTATTACAAGGTGAGGGAATTGACGTTGTTATCTCAAGTCCATACAATCGTTCAATTCTAACTGTTCAGCAATTAGCGAAGCAAATAGGACAAGAAGTTTTAGTATTTGAAGACTTAAAAGAGAGAATTTTTATTACTGAAGAGGAACGAATGTCGGATAAAGAATTATTTCCTTTGATAACAAAGTCATTCTTAGAACCCGACTTTGCTTTAACGGGAGGAGAGTCTAATGTCGACTGTCAGAAACGTGCTATAAAAGTCTTAAAAGAATTATTAAACACCTATCGGGGGCAGAAAGTAGTATTAGGCACTCATGGAGCTGTTATGACTTTGATGATGGGGTATTATGACAGTAAGTATGATTTGAATTTTTTACTACATACATCAAAACCAGATATATACAGAATGGAATTCAATGGGCAGGAATTGGTGGAGGTTAAAAGATTATGGGAAATTTCATAGATTGACTATATTCATCCATAGCGTCTCCCAATGACTTGTATTATAAACAATGGGGTTATTGCGGTAACTCTTTTTCTTATGGTACTAACGGGGGATTAAGTTCAACAATCTAAAAAATTCGGTTCCTTAGCGTACAAAATTCACGGTTTGTTCTTGCTATCCCGAGATGAAATGGGAGGGAATAGTTTTTGGGCAGGATACCTTTAAAGTTATTTTTTAAATCAATCCTATTTTTTTTCTTAAGCGGTATTGTTGTTTATTCTATATTTCAGATTATTTTTGTCTGGAGTGTTTCGACAGGATTAGGGAGGGATGATATAGTCGGATTTTCTGATAATAAGTATGTAATTGGTCGTCCACCTGTTAGCTATAACTTATATAAAAAAGATAGTGGGGAAACTATATTAGATAATGTTATTGGTTATAAAAAGGGAAAAACTAAAAGCTATGTTCGGAATGAAATTGAATTTGTAGTGATAAATGAGATAAAGGGTAGCTATGAACTGTATAAAATAGAAAAGGCTTCAGAAAAGGATATAGAACGGCTGAAAGAAATGAAGAAATTAGAATAAAAGAGACTATCTGAAAGGTAAAAATGCACACTTGTTATTGTTAAATCTAAAAAATGGTTTAGACTGATAACTGAGTTTTATTTCATGAAAAGAGTCATTATTAAAATAAAGTATTAGGGGTTCAGTCCCATGCCCATCAACTTAAGAATTCAGAATTACCCCCAAATGAAAAACTGAGCTTTTTTGTTACAATTTAGCAGAAAATTTCGTTATGGGGGTACTATAAAATTTTAGCTTGATAGGGATGGGGTAGCACCACATCGCTATCAACCTAACAAGACAAAATACCCCCTAAAATGAAAAAGACGTTATTCTTTCTGAGAAATCATGGGAAAGGATAACGTCTTTTTATCAATATGACGGTATCCTATATGAAAATTAGGGTTCTGTTGCAAAGTTTTCTAAACTAAGCTACACTTTCGAAAAAGAAAACGAGGAGAATCACAGATGGGATATTTTAAAGGGAACCAGTTCAAGAAGGATCTTATTTTAATAGCTGTTGGCTACTATTGTCGTTTTTCTTTAAGTTATCGCGATGTGTCTGAAATTCTCAAAGAACGTGGTATTTCTATTCATCCAACAACTATCATGCGCTGGGTTCATGAATATGGAAAGCTTATCTATCACATTTGGAAAAACAAAAACATATTGTTATCTTGGCGTTTGGATGAAACCTATGTCAAGGTGAAAGGGAAATGGTGTTATTTATATCGAGCAATTGATAAAAAGGGACAAACACTTGTTATTCAACTTCGTCAAAAACGGGACACACAAGCAGCATATGCTTTTATGAAAAGACTTGTTCGAACTTTTGGAGAACCAACTGTTCTGACGACAGATAAGGCCCCTTCTTTAGCTTTCGCATTCAAAAAATTAAAGGAGATAGGTCTTTACAAAAATACCTTTCATCGTACAATCAAGTATCTCAATAATATCATTGAGCAAGATCACCGACATGTGAAACGTCGATTCTCCCGTTCTTTAGGATTTCAAAGTCTTCAACTAAACTTCGTTTTTTCGACGTATAACGCATTACATGAATTATTAATAGTTTCATAAAACTGGCCCACAATATTCCCCATCTCTTTGTGTCTTCGGAAACTTTGCAACAGAACCCTTTCTCTTCTAATTGAGATCCATATTGATGAACCCAGCGCATAATCGTTGTGTGAGTAATGGATAACACCTCTTTCTTCCATCATTTCCACTAGGTTTCGAAAGCTCAAATTGTACCGTAGATACCACCTTACTATTAATAAGATGAGTTCAGGCTGATAATGCTTCCATTTGAACAAATTTTTCTTTTCCATACTGGTCACGCACCTTTTCTAGAGTAGTAATATCAGTATGTCCAAGTTTAAGAGATTTTTTGCACCAGAATCCGAAAAAGTTAAGATATTGACCAATTATAAAGAAAAAGACTCCTCAATTCGGAGCCTTTTTTAGCTGCTATAAAAGTATGGGTATACTATTTGAAAAGTAATAATTTAGGATTCATGCACATATAGGATAATTTTTTTCGAATTTATAGTAGTTCTAAAAATTATATAGCTTTAATGACAAATTGAGATTGAGGTATATATAATAATTGAGCTGTTAAGGAAGTTGTTGTGTTAGCAAAAGGCAATGATTCCTTATAAGGAAATTTATTATACACTATTTCATTAATCTCAAAAGTCTTATACAATTTTTTAAGGATTTTTTGAGAAATTTTATTTGTACAAGCAGCAATAAAATCAAAATCTCTTGTACTTATTTCTTGAATAGCATGTGAAATAAGAGTAGTGACTACCCCACTGCCCATCCAATCTGGATGACAAGCGCCCATATCTAGATAGACTAATCTTTCTTTATCTAAATTTGAAAACTCAATTGATTCCGTTTCTAAAGTATCTAAGAGTAGAAAAATGGGATCCATTTGTGGACACAGTTCACTCGCTTTATCTTTATCTATTAATGGTTGGGTTACTTTTCTTGTTAAAAGAACACCAACAATTTGAAAGTTTTCTATTGCTACAAATGACATAGATTGAGATACAGCTTGTTTTACCATTTCCTCGCACATTTTGTGAAAAGGAGCAAAAGGAATTTGTAAACTGCTTACAAGAGGTTCGCTATTCACAAAAGAATGTGCAATTAAATGTGCTGCATCTTTCACGTGGTGTGTATCTAGTAGCTCTATATTCATATATTTTTCCTCATTTCTTAATATAGATAGTGGTAAATTGAAATTAGATATTGATTAAAAGGGATTGGAAATTTTATTTAATGTAGTTAAGTTTAAATATTAAAGCGCTAACAAATAAGGTTATTAAACATATGAATAAATCTGTTTAGTAGCAATCGATACATGTTTATGAAGAAATGCTACAATCTCATCTAAACATTCAACATTTGTATATGGCGAGATAGAAAAGAATTTTAATGTAGAAATTGGTTTTCTATCACAACTGTTTATTACATCTACTACACAAGAACGAGTTGTATCGCCAAAGAATATTTGATCACGATTTTTTCCTAGGTAATTAAATAGTTCTATATTTAACCGATTTGTATCCTCAATCTCTTCTTGTGTTGCGAGACCTGTACGCTCCTTTTCCCAATTTACCTGGCCATCTCCATTCATATAGAAACGAAATGTTGTAATTGGTCCATAAGTAAAATCATTTGTTATTGCTACTTGAGGAAGAGCCTTGCGCAATTTCTCCCTAAATAATAGATTTACAAGAACATAATTTGCTAATAATTTTTGATATCCTTCAATTCCAAAGGCTAATAAATTTATATACATCGGAATAGAACTACCAGCTCGTGAACATTCTAAGGTATAGCCTGTATGATAACTGCCATATGATCTATTACCAAGATAAGGTGTGTCATTTTGTTCGATGTCCATAAGTTGTAAGTCAGTATGATTTTTCACGATTAAAATACTTGAAGTATAAGGTGTTTGTCCTAATTTATGAAAATCAAAACATACACTATCTGCAAGAGACATATATTGCATTTTCCCTTGAACGAGTTGTAAGGCATCTTTCACATTAGGTTCAAATGAGAGTGGATTTTCTTCAAAGTTATAATTATTAAAGAAACCATAGAATCCGCCCATTGCAGAATCTGCATGAATATAAATAGGTTTTAATTTATATTTTTTCTGTATTGATTCAGCACTATCTTTAATTTTTTCTATATCATCAATTGTAAATGTATCTGTTGACCCCATAGTAGCTAGAATATAAAGGGGGATACCTCCGTTTTCAATAACATTTATCATTTTATCCTCTAAATCTTCTATATCCATAGAATTTGTATAAGGGTCAGTTTTCACTTTAATTAGGTGATTTGTCCCAATGCCAGTTGCTTCAGCTGACTTTAATAAACTATAGTGTGCATTTTCAGAAGCAAAGCAATATACATTTTGTGGAACACCGTGTTCCTTTGCTAATGGAAATTGTTTAGCAATTGCTAAACGTAAGCTTGAAAATACACATCCTTGTCCACCCCATGTTGTATAACCACCGCTATTATGCGGATTATAACCGATCAGTTTTGAAAGCATGGATACAACTTTTACTTCTGCTTCAGCTGCCCCAGGGCCATATACATCCCAAACGCCATTACCATTTAAAAGCGCCATGGTCATTGTACCTAATAGTGATGGAATACTTGGTAGTGGTACAGCGTTAGACAAATAGTATTTATTTGGATAAGGATGACCATTCATAAATTGGTTTAGTTCTTCCATAACCTCAGACATAGCAATTCCAGCCAGTGGTATATGACTTTGGTGAATTAAGTTATTGTAATATCCATCTGATTTTTCCTCACAGTTACCTAAAGATGCTTGGTCTTCATTTTTTAATCGGCTAAGATTTTCAACTATTTTCTGCATAGATTCTAAAAAAAGTTTTTGTTTTTTTTCATTTCCATCAGCGCTCGGAAATAGATTCAAAATATCTTGCATGTGGCCACTTCTCCTTGTGAAAATATGGATTTTTATTTTACCTAGTTAAATATACGAGTGAAATGATTTGTGTTTATCCTTTAGAATGTGTATGAATCAGGAGCTGTTTAGAAAAAAATGTAATTCCATAGAAAATTATATGAATTCTGGAATTTAAAGTAAAGGAAAAATTTTTTGATTAATTTTAAAAAGTAATTGCGATATAATGAAGTTGCTAAAATTTTTTCTGAATTAATTATTTATTCTTCAGTATTACAAACTTTATTAAATTTAAATTGTGCCCTAGCAGATATTCAAATAACGTAATAGATATTTGAATATAATGAAAAACGCCTTATAATGTAGTTTAAGGTTCTGTTGCAAAGTTTCCGAAGACATAAAGAGATGGGGAATATTGTGGGCCAGTTTTATGAAACTATTAATAATGGTTCTGGTGCAAAAAGATAATGAAGAGTAAAAAGAATGATTCATTCCTAACGGAATGACTGCTTATGCGGTAAGGCCAAAGAGAATATTAATCAGTTGTATCTGCTTTTGGACAGACTTTTTGGTCTTACCCCCGTCAAGTGGACAGCTGTAAAAAAAGACTATGCAGCCATCGAGATTCGATATTCAATCGGAGC
>NZ_JAEHBX010000102.1:0-12120 GCF_016483395.1 Bacillus cereus group sp. N21 | reverse complement strand
GCTCCGATTGAATATCGAATCTCGATGGCTGCATAGTCTTTTTTTACAGCTGTCCACTTGACGGGGGTAAGACCAACAAGTCTGTCCAAAATCAAGTTGAAGAATGCAGCGGAATAAAGAATTTAAAAAATATTGATTTACCAAATCAAATTTCATTTATTATTTAAATTTGATAAAAATAGATTACGAGTACAACAGATTAAAATAAAAAGGCCACGTGGCCTTTTTCCTTACTTCGTATGTACATAGGCTTCATTTGCTGTTACATAATATTTTCTTGTTGTGTACTTTATATTGTAGCGAACTATTTACAGTTACTTTCGCATCAGTTGTAAATCCTAATCCAACATCTTTATCCTGCCAAGATGGAGAATCATAGAAACGGAGGTTGTCCACTTTAAAAACGACACGTTTCCCTGCAATTGGATTCACCGTTTCTTTCTTTTCGAACCGAATATACGAAGGGTTATTATACACCCACAGATCTCCACCAAGATTTAACCACCCATCTTTTTCGCTCCATACTTGCTATGCTTCCGGTTTATTTAACTGCCGAATAATAGAGTAACTTGTACCTGGTCCTTTGCGAAGATTTGCATTATAACCTTCAAAAATCCCTGTCTTCTTCCCTTTCTGGTGGGCATGTTAATAAAGTTTAAAAAACTGGTAAGCTGGATAAAGGAGGAAATGTCACTAGGGATACGAGTAATCTAATAAAGGATAGTGCAAGTTATAAGGACTTGGCAAAAAAATAATGGATGAGCTAAGGTAGTGGATCCTCCAAGAAGCAATAAAATTTACCAATCCGGAGAACGGAGACATAATTCGTATTATGCCTAACCCAGCTATAGAAAACCTTATTTTAAAGTACAAAATAAAGGTGGAGGCTGGCTTGATAAATTTGGAAATTTTCCATCTAGTGCAACAAAACAAGAATTAAGAGATTTGATACATTTTTATTTTGAGAAATAGAGGTGCCCACATGTTGATCGCAAATGGATTTGAAGAGATTTACAACAATTTAGATTTTACCGATAGTATTGTCGAGTGTATTGATTGGGAAAATAATTTGTTAGACTTAGTTTTAACTATTGACTATTACAATAGTGATGAGGAGGAACTATTAAAACTAAGATTTACGGACTGTTTAAAAGCAGATTTTTCTTTAACAACAAATCTATTAAGTGTACCAGAAGAAGAAAAACCCTCTTACAGTATGAGTTGGTACACAATCCAAAACTATAAGTTATTTAGAGATAGTGAACTATTGAAACAGTACAACCAAAAAGAGTTATTCCATTTCCAAATTTTCACTACCGACCAAATGATACCTTGGTTGTCAGTTGTTAGTAGGGAAATACAAGTAGAGAGAGTTATGAATCTTTCTACTTGTATTTTGTAAAAAACTTATTTGACGGTACTTATCTAGAAATTGATAAACCATCTAGTACAGTAATGGAAACATATAATGATTTCAATACGATGATTGAGGAAGCATTAAAAGATTATCTTCTGTAGAATGGTGTATTACAATGAACAATGTTACATGGTTTGCAGTAAGTAAAAAACAAATTACAGATAAAGAAATCCAAGCATTTTTGGGAAAGTTAAAGGCGGCCCAGACCAAATAAATCAAACAGCATTGAAACATCTTGAAGAAATAATGGATGGACCGGGAGGTTTTATCAAAATTAAAAATCCTAAAGGAATAGAATTTTTGGAGAAAAAACTACAAGATGGAAATGGAGTTCGATTAAACCTTGATGGAACTTTTAAATGGTATATTGACCAGTAAAAAGGGTGAGTTATAAATGGAAAATTTAGAGATTATATTAACTGATTTTAATAAGAGAAAAATTGATAAATTAATTTACGGAGAACTTAAATTATCTACATTAAAACTTAAATCATCACATTTGTATAATAATATTTCAGAAAAAGATTTGGATTTTTCTCAAGTGAAAAACATAAAAGAGATTCTATCACCGAAAGGAACAGGAAATATATTTTTAGAAGAATTGAAGTTAGGTATTTCATTAAAAAACGTAGTAATAGTTTTCTCGTTTGATGAACAATATGGTGACATTGTATTTAACTTTCCTGAAAATGAAATATTAAAGGATGAGAGGAACGATAATAAGTTAAGGTTGAAAAAGCTAGTACATTTTCTAGTTGATTTTAAAAAAAATTATGATATTCCAAAAGTTATAATTGGTTATGAACCTGCAACTGATGAGGATACTTTGTTAATTGAAATTAATAATATAGTAACTAATTATGACAAAAAAATAGAAAAAATACTTTCTTAATTTATGAGCCTTAAGGTAACTACCTTAAGGCTTTTTTAGGGGCGGAGTATCGAATTAACCACTTCTTCATTCCAAGTCAATGGAATAAAGGTTCTTGACATTGACACGTTGAATACTGAAGTGGAGGAAATTTCGTTAGAGTTAAAAGAAACAGGAGTTACCATATATAATTGCCTGTTTGAAGATGAGTACTGAAAATTATTACCTGATTAAGAAATGAAAGTAGTATAATTTTGTGGAGATACTACTTGATTAATCTTATAGTATACAAAATACATATCTAGGAAGGAAATGATTATGACAGAATTTAAAAATAGAATGGATGTATCCGATCAAGAAAAGTGGGATTTAACGGATATTTATAAAACGATTGAAAACTGGGAAAACGACTATCAAAAAATCGAAACCTTAACAGAGGATTTAAAAAAATTTAATGGAACTATCCATGATGGTCAGAGCCTACTTGCCTATCTTACGAAAAGTGAAGAAATATCAAGTTTGTTTAATTTAGCCTATGCTTATGCAAGACTTCAATCCGACCTTGATACACGTGATACAGAAGCGCAGTCCCTTGTAGATAAAGCATCACAATTACATGTTAAAATAAGTGCTGCTCGTTCCTTCTTTTCTCCATTTTTACTTAGTATCGATGAGAAAACATTACATTCTTATATAGAGGAAAACGAAGGCTTACAATATTTTAAAGAAGACTTATTTGAATTATATCGATATAAGAAACATGTTTTAAACAAAGATAAAGAAGAAATCTTATCTCAAATGGGTGAAGCTCTCTCTTCTCCTCAGCATACATACGGAATGCTTAATAACGCAGATATTGCATTTGGAGAAGTTACAACCAAGGATGGTAATAAAGTAAATTTAACACGCGGGATGTATTCAAAATTAATTAAGGATGAAAGTCGAGATAAGAGAAAAGAAGCTTACAAAGCATACTATCAACCTTATGTGCAATTAAAAAACTCTATTGCTTCTACCTTAACAGCAGCTATAAAAAACAATGTTACCATTTCAAAAATTAGAAACTATCCATCTCCTTTAGAAAGGTCTTTATTTGGTGATATGGTTCCAAAAGAAGTGTATGATACTTTAATTGATACAACTAAAAAGAACATTGCATCTCTACATACATATAATCATTTACGAAAAGAAAAATTGCAGCTAGATGAATTAAGACAGTATGACTTAAATGTTGATTTAGTAAAAGGTGTAAAGCAAGAGATTCCCTATGATGAAGCATTCGAAATCATGCTTACATCCCTTTCTCCACTCGGTGAAGAATATCTTCAAACACTTCGAGGTTTTAAAGATAAACGTTATATAGATGTAAGAGAATTACCTGGAAAACGTTCGGGTGCCTATAATTTTGGCGTATATGGCGTTCACCCTTTCATCCTGTTAAATCATAATGATGACTTAAATAGTCTCTTTACACTTACTCATGAATGTGGGCATGGTATGCATACATATTATTCACATAAGTTTCAGCCAAGAATCTCTGCTCATTATTCAATCTTTGTGGCCGAAGTCGCTTCTACAGTGAATGAAATACTCTTAATTCACCATCTATTAAAAGAAGCAAAAGATATAGACGTACGCAACCATTTAATCAATCACTTTATTGATCAATTTAAAGGAACTTTCTTTACACAAGTTATGTTTGCTGAATTTGAAAAGATTACGCACGAAATGGCGCATCAAGGTAAACCATTAAACGCCCAAGCATTTAATGATGTATATGAAAAATTATTTAGAGAATACAATGGGGATACACTCATATTCGATGAAGAAGTAAAATATGGATGGGCTAGAATCCCTCATTTTTACCGACCATTTTACGTTTATAAATACGCTACCGGATTTGCTTCCGCAATTCAAATTGCAGATCAGCTTTTAAGTAGCGATCCTACCGCTCAGCAAAATTATATCGAATTCTTAAAAGGTGGAAGTTCAGATTATCCGCTCAATCTTTTAAAGAAAACTGGTGTAGATTTAACAACGCCAAAACCAATTGAAAGTGCACTAGGACGCTTTAGTAAACTAGTTGAAGAATTCTCATCACTTTAACAAAAAATGATAAGATTCTATGGACAGAATTCTATGTTAGGTCATTTAAAGAGCCAGCTTCTTCAATATTAAAGAAGTTGGCTTTTGATTATTACATTTTTTAAATTTAATAATCGAAAAAATAGAAATTTGAATTAAAAACAAAAACTAAATGAAAATAATACTGTATATATCAGCATGGTATAATATTAATTACAAAAAACAAGAGTATTTCGAAAGTAAAATCCCTTTTAATTTAACACGGACAAACAGAATGGAATATTCAAAATAGAATGCCGGATTGAAAAGACTCCAAATTAATTATTGGAGGAATAAAGTGAAACTTTAATCAGTGGGGGTTTTCTTCATCCCCCACTGATTATTAGCCCACACCAATCGGACTTTTACGGTCAGTTGATCCCTCACCTAACTTCTTTGCTTTCACCGAATTTTGAGGTGGGAGTCTTACTCCCCGTTAATGCGGGATAAACGATTCTATTCCCTTAAGAAATGCATTAATATATATAAACATTGATATAGTCAAAATTTAATTCTTACTTATTCTCAGATAGGAGGTTTTTATAATAAAAAATGAAATTCAAGAATTGTTTAATGAACGAGATTTATTTGCCAAACTAATCGCAAAAGCCCGATTGTCAAATTTATCATTTGATGTATATAGCTTTAGAAAATATGAGATGGTAGTAGATTTAATACTCGCTGAAAAAAGCTAATTTAAAAATCTTCAAGAAGCGTTTGCTGCAATATTTAAGAAAGAATTGTTTGAAGGAGAAGAATGGGATATTAGTGATGAACCAGCGCCTTCAGATAAACAATGGATAGAGGCTCTAAAAAACATATGGATTCATGAGTACTTTTTAAAGTATAGGGGTATTTGTTTAGAATACGTAAACAGTGAAAATTTTATTAATAGATTTAAAGTGGATTTATTTGATGTAGACTCACCTGAATCGATCGTTAAAGAACTTTTAATGAAATTGAATAATGTTGAAACAATACAAGTGAAAAAAGGACATGTTTACGATCAAATATTTGGGCAGTCTGAAAGTCATTACTTTTTGTTTGAATGGGGAATTTATGATTAGAAACATTAAGATAAAGTAAAACTTTAATCAGTGGGGGTTTTCTTCATCCCCCACTGATTATTAGCCCACACCAATCGGACTTTTACGGTCAGTTGATCCCCCACCTAACTTCTTTGCTTTCACCGAATTTTGAGGTGGGAGTCTTACTCCCCGTTAATACGGGATAAAATCATTTATAAAGAATTTCTAAATCTAACTTATTTATATGAATCAGAATACTACAGACCGCTTAGTTTCCTTCCAATAAATCTTTTGCCATCTTCCGAAATTCCTGATTAAATTCATCGGTCATACCGTTTTGAACATTAGAGAATAGAATAACAAAAATTCGTTTATCCCAATTGAAATTATTAAATGTATTCCACCCAGCTAATACACCGTGATTATGGTAATAATCTGGATAAATGTAAAAACTAAATCCATATTTCCTTGCAGGTGATACAGTAAACATATCTGATAAACTTTGTTTGGAAAGAAGTTTGCCAGTCATAATCGCCTCATCTAATCTCTTCATATCTTCTACAGTTGTATACATTTCACCACAACCGTATAGCCAGTTCATTCTTAACCTAGGAGTAGATATGAATTCATTATCTTTCTTTGTATAACCTTCTGCGAAAAATATATCTCCAGGGAATTTTTCCCCCATGCCAGATTCATGCATTCCAACTGGAGTGAAAATATGTTCTTTTACATATTCAGCTAATGGTTGTTTAGAGATTTTTTCTATAACATAGGCAAGTACCATATAATTATAATCCGTATATCTCCAACCTGTTCCAGCAGGGAATTCAAGATTTTGTGAACCAATCCATGTCACTAATTTTAAACGTGATGCCGCATCAACTTTCCCTTGCCCTTGTTCAGGTAATCCAGATGTATGTGTCAATAAATGTCTTAAAGTAATATTTTTATCCGCTGGGAATGAAGGAATATATTTATTTACATTATCTTCTATATTCAATTCCCCTTTTTCCTGCAACTGCAATATAGACACTGCCACTACTGTCTTAGTGATAGAACCAATACGATATTTTGTTCTTGGCGTTGTTAAGACTTTATCCTGCATATTTGCATAGCCATACCCTTTTCGCAAAATCACATTATTTTGATCCGTCACAAGTACCGTTCCATTAAATCCCTTTTCTTTTAAATATTGGTCTAATTTTTGTGTTGCCCCAGCATAACGATTTCGCTGATTTCTATCTACTTTCGGTGTATCTGTTTCTAGTTTACTAGTAGAATCTGAAAATGCCTTTAAATTCTGCGTTTTACCTTTATTTGTTTGCATGAACATATATACACTTAAGCAAAAAATCGCGATAATAAAGCAAACGATTAAACATCTCTTAAACATACAGGAGCCCTCTTTTTATTCAATTTATACTTGTTACTCTTTTCATTGTTTTATTCTATCTCTATTCATTTAAAAGAAGACTTTAATTTTTGCTTAAATTTATTGAATAACTATATTCGAGAAATGAACTACATATTACTATTTCATCCTCAATTCTACTACTATAAATTAGCATGTCTCTTGATTATCTATATCTTCCTAAAAAGTTTGTATTATTGGAAAGTCATTCAAGAGAAGCTTCCCATACTCAAATTTTTGATCACTTACTATTGTATTTCTTTCTTATAAAATTTCCACCCAACAATCCGATTCATCTCACTATAATTTTGTTTTTTTATGTAACATTCCTTGCAAACAACATATACAATAATGCCAAAAAAGGTAATCTATTAGCATTCATCGATAAGCAAAATTAACTAGATAGTGAAATGTTCAGTTATCGAACAAACAAAAATAACATGGTATTTATCGAGTATTACGGAAAATAAATTATGATTGTCAAAAGAAAAGATGCAGAAAAATTTTCAAGTAAAATAAATCATGCAAACAATAAAAAGAGAGGAAGCTCATTACGGCCAAAATAATAGGGAATTTCAAAAGAGGAAATGAACGAAAAGCAAATATTAATAAGAATCAAATTCATTTATATGTCCTAATATCACCATTTTAAAATTCATATCAAAATTGATTATACATCATATTGCAAAAAAATGTCATTCGTATGACTTTTTTTGCAATTTTCCAATAAACTTATTGCTGAAACAAACAGCAATATAGCCATACACATACACATCCACGCCCACGTATACCCTTTGATATCCACTATGAAGCCAAAAACAGGCGGAGCTAAAATAATAGCAATTTGATTTAGCGTAAGTGCAAAGCTAACCGTAATTCCTACTGAATCCTGCCGCGATGTTTCAACAACGCCAACCATAAAAAGACTAAACCACCCAATGCCGAAGAACCCTAATAAGCCGCTAATTGAACTACCCCCACCTACCTATACAAGAGCTTGAGGTGAGAGATTCTCCTGTCTCTGTCCTCACAAAAACAGTTCCTCTCGTTCAACAAAGAGGATACAACAATATAGAGTTCGGTAGTGTCTGTATGTAATGTAAGACGACCCACTCTATCTTCCGACGAAAGGCAACCAAAATAGGTACAACTACTTTGTTCTTATATCGAGGATAGAACACTTTGTCATGCATCCAGTTCCTAGACTTGTTATCTGCTCTGGTAATAAGCGTAAAAATCTGGGACAAAGTGCTCTTTTTTATCATGCAAATCGTTTTGCTAGTTTTTTCTTTTCATTTTCAAACAAGTGTAACCGTTCGATTTGTAAGACTTCTTTCGGTTGATCTACATCGTATAGCTGATAGAAATGATGCGTGCGAATATCCAATCGATTGTTTAATTGATGCCAATGGCTCCAGTGATGTGCGTCTTTCTTTGGAATATAAGGCTGAAGCACCCCAGGTACTTTTTCTTTATACCCTAACCCTCGGCGACCAATCGTAAAAGCCGCGGATTGATGAATAGAGATGCCGAATTTCCGCATGTATTTCATCTTTCCGGAGATTGAAGTGTAAGCGGGATTCACTTGAAAGACAGCCACGCTCCTTTTATCTGCACGATTCAGAATTGCACTTGTCATCTTCTCATAAGCAAACATACTCCTCATTCGATTCGCATGTTTATTTCCATATCGATTCCCTGTTTTCGATTGGGTTGTATCTAACTTCTCGATGACAATCGGCTTGTTATACCGCTCCGCTAAGTCCACTAAGCGAATCGCTTCCACTTCGATGATCTTTGTGATTTGTCCTGTGGATTTACCCATGATAGAAAAAACAAGGGCACCACTTCCTTTGTAATTTCCATCCTTCGTTACATTTGCCCAAGCAAAATGCTCAAGATTACAATCTACACCGATGACACCATCTGATGTACTGTAATTCGTATGAGGGTTTTTCGGCACATCGAGTAAACATTTTACAATGTAATACTCCCCGTGGTCTTCAACAGACCATGCAATCGGTTTGCCATGCTTTTTCTTATTCTTACACTGTAATTGGGTTGTGATTACTTTCTCAATGACTTCTTGTCCATACGGGAACGTAACAGCTGGAAACATCAGTGTTTTTCCGGAACTTGTCGTCATCCATAATCCCTTTGTCTCAGGCACATACTGAAACACAAAATTCCCATGTTTGGCATCTTTACGGCCAGATAGAATGAGTTGTTTATTTCGAGCACGGGAAAAGAATGTTTTCCATTTGTCATGGTTACGTACAAACTCGCGGGTGGTAAATTGAGAGCGAAATAGTTTTTTGCTTCCAAATACCGCGCTTGGAATATGCGTTTTATATGATGTAAGTTTCTGATTTAAACGGTATTGCCTGTGGGTTAAAAGGCCGATTTTCGCCTGAATCCTTTTCATTTGAACATCCAAGTATTGGTGCTCAAATGAAAAGGATTCAGCCAAATCAATGTGTCTTTTTTACGGGATAAGGAGATGAGGTTGTTATGCTTCGCGAAGCGCGTGTTTTTTGGAAACGTCAGCTTTCCTTTCACACAACTTTGTTTGATTTTAAGAAGGTTTGTCAGTTTTGTCCGTTCTTGTTTCAACTTTTTCTTAAGCTTCTTAATTTTCTCTTGTGTTTGTTTCTCATATCGTTTTTGTGACTCCATTAAACCTGTAAACAACGCCTTTGCTTCTTGCGCCGCACTGTTTGCATAATAATCATTCAATTGATAGTTCCGCTTGAGAACGAGATGAAGACTGTCTGTATATACCTTACGGTTCCAACGTTTTTCCCGAACAATCATTTGAAACGCAAAGCGCTTCGCCTGATTACATGTTTCGATTGTCTCTGCCAATGCATCTACCATTTCATGCGGTACATCTATCTTATAGATCCGTTTCGAAAAATACGCTTTCTTCACCTGTTCTCACCTCATTTTATTTGATAAGATCATCATACGCCAAAACAAACATATGTTCTACAAAAAAGAGACGTTTTCTTTAAAAAGAAAAAACCGATTCATCCCCCACCTTCACTTCTTTTAGAGGTGGAGGTCTTCTCGGTTAAAATGATAAAATATTATAGTTTATAAAAAACAAGTACTAATACGTTTTTTTCATGGATTAAGGATATAATGTACATAACTACAAGTGAATTATAAAAACAATGCGCACCAACTAATCAATATTAAATTCCAATCTTCTATATTCTCAATAAAATGGAGAATATCATTGAATATTTATATCTATGCTTTATGTAACAGAAAAAAACGTAAAAGAAGGAGATACAATGAAAAAGAAAAAAGAAACAAAAGAAACCGGATGGAACTTAGACAATAGTTATGCCCGTCTACCGAAATCATTTTTTTCCACCCTTAGCCCAACCCCTGTAGGCTTACCAAAGTTAATCATTCTCAATCATCCTGTGGCAACATCCCTAGGGCTAAACATTGAGGAACTACAAAGCGAAGATGGAGTAGCGGTTCTTGCTGGAAACCGAATTCCCGAAGGTTCTATCCCTCTTGCTCAAGCTTATGCAGGGCATCAATTCGGGCATTTCAACATGCTAGGAGACGGCCGTGCGCTGCTAATCGGTGAGCAGATTACTCCTTCAGGTGAACGATTTGATATTCAATTAAAAGGCTCTGGTAGAACACCATACTCCCGCCGAGGGGATGGCCGCGCCGCACTTGGACCAATGCTACGCGAGTATATTATCAGTGAAGCAATGCACGCGCTTGGTATTCCTACTACCCGTAGTCTAGCTATAGTATCAACAGGTGAGTCAATCATACGCGAAACTGCTTTACCAGGTGCAATTTTGACACGTGTAGCTAGCAGTCATATACGCGTTGGCACATTTCAATACGCAGCAGCAAGCGGTTCAGTTGAGGAGCTAAAAATTTTGGCTGACTATACGATTAAGCGTCATTTTCCAGCTATTCAATCACAGGAAAATCCATACCTAGCGTTACTACAAGAAGTGATGAAGCAACAGGCCAGCTTAATTGCAAAGTGGCAACTCGTTGGCTTTATTCACGGGGTAATGAATACCGATAACATGACCATTAGCGGAGAAACCATCGATTATGGTCCTTGCGCCTTCATGGATGAATATGACCCAGCAACGGTATTTAGTTCCATTGACACGCAAGGCCGATACGCCTATGGTAACCAGCCGTATATTGGTGTGTGGAATCTCGCGCGATTTGCAGAATCTCTATTGCCGATTCTACATACAGACCTAGAACAAGCTGCCCAAATAGCCCAAAATGCGATTTCAGATTTCGGCACACTGTATGAAAAGCATTGGCTCGCTGGGATGCGGACCAAACTAGGTATATTTAACGAAGAAGCAGAAGATAAAGCCCTCATTGATGAGCTCCTTAAAATTATGGAGAAATATCGTGCAGACTATACTAATACCTTCCTTTCTTTAACTTTTGATACACATAAAGATACCGATTTGTTTAAAAGTCAAGAATTTACGAAGTGGAATGAAAAATGGCAGGCAAGATTAAGCAGACAGGAGGAATCGAAATCTTCTTCACATCAGCTGATGCGAGACACCAATCCTGCGATAATCCCACGAAATCACCGCGTGGAAGAAGCATTAGATGCCGCAGTCAAACAAGGGGACCACAGCGTAATGGAACAACTGCTTGTTGTTCTTTCAAACCCTTATGCTCACTCTCCTGAACAGTCTGAGTACTGCACACCACCGGCGCCATCATCCCGCCCTTATCGAACTTTTTGTGGTACATGAGAAAGAATTAAGTTAACACCTTCTCATGATTTACTATTTTTACAACATAATGCTACTCCTTTACCTAATGGAGTAGCATTTTTTCGGTTTTGGTGCAAAATCATTTAATATAGATATAGAGCCTACACAATTTGTTCAACTACTCTTTTCTCAGCGCTAAATACAATTGATTGTTTTTTCATAATATCTAGTGGTAAATCTGGATCTCTATTTTATTAGATAAAGAGAGGCCAGCCAGCATCCAAACCAGGAAGATAAAACATCTGAATAACATGGTGGAACAATACCATCGTTTTATTAAGAAACGAGTACGCTCTATGTTGGGATTCAAGTCATTTAAAACAGCAACCTCTATATTGAGTGGCGTTGAAGCCATGCATATGATAAAAAAGGGACAGATTGATTTAGAAAACCTGGTCTTACCCCCGTCAAGTGGACAGCTGTAAAAAAAGACTATGCAGCCATCGAGATTCGATATTCAATCGGAGCTC
>NZ_JAEHBX010000101.1:0-12301 GCF_016483395.1 Bacillus cereus group sp. N21 | reverse complement strand
GTTGGGACCTTGTCCCTGTGAGAGTAGGACGTCGCCAAGCAATTAAAGCACGAGTCATTTGACTCGTGCTTTTTTATATTTTCAGGTGAAAAGATAATAAAAGTACTGTGGAAGAAAGTTTAATTTCATCATGTGTGTGACAAACACACTGCCCAAATAGGATTCATATCATACATATATAACGAAACGATGTATATTTTCCGGAAAAGTGTCAAGGAATAGAGGTAAGTATATTTTAATTCAAAATAGAGGGGAGGAATATCCTACATCGTTTTCATTTAGAGAAAAATGATTAGGATAAAGATATGAAAATAAAACATGAGGTTTGCATTGTATGTGGGAATAGGAAAGATGATGGTATACATGTACACACAAGTTTTATATGTGATGCTTGTGAACGGGACATGGTAGAAACTGAAACGAATGATCCTAAATATATATACTATTTAGAACAACTGCGAAAGATCCAAATATCATATTCATAAATAGGCGCACATGCCTATTATTTTTTTTGCCCTAATATCTCTGTATAATAGATAGAGAATGAAAAGTAAGGAAGAGATAAACATGAATCAAAATCGAATACCATTATATGAGACGTTACTCCAGTTTAAAAATAAAAAGCCTTTATCTTTACATGTTCCAGGACATAAAAATGGTTTGAATTTTCCGGAGCAGGCACAAGCAGGTTTTAGTGATGTGCTTTCTATTGATGTAACGGAATTAACAGGATTAGATGATTTGCATAGTCCGTTTGAATGTATAGATGAAGCACAGCAATTATTGGCTGATGTATATAATGTAAAAAAGAGTTATTTTTTAATTAATGGTTCTACAGTTGGAAATTTGGCAATGATTTTATCATGCTGCAAGGAGCATGATATTGTTCTTGTACAAAGAAATTGCCACAAGTCTATTATTAATGGCTTGAAGTTAGCTGGAGCGAATCCAGTATTTTTAGAGCCTTGGATTGATGAATTGTATGGTATACCAGTTGGAGTTGAGCATGAGGTCATTAAAGGAGCTATTGAACGATATCCAGAAGCAAAGGCATTGATTTTAACACATCCCAATTATTATGGTATGGGAGTTGACTTAAAGAAAAGTATTATGTGCGCACACGCACATAAAATTCCTGTTTTAGTAGATGAGGCACATGGAGCTCATTTTTGTATAGGAGAGCCATTTCCTAAGTCAGCATTAGAATACGGTGCTGATATAGTTGTACACTCAGCGCATAAAACATTACCCGCTATGACTATGGGGTCTTATTTACATATCAATAGTAATTTAGTACATGAAGAAAAAGTTTCTTCTTATTTAAATATGTTACAATCTAGCAGTCCGTCTTATCCGATTATGGCTTCATTAGATGTGGCTCGCTTTACATTAGCAAATATGAAGGAGAAGGGCTGTCATAAAATCGTGGAGTTTGTGAGGCGATTTAGGGAGGAATTGCAGGGTATTCCACAAATTGCTGTTTTACAGTATCCTTTGCAGGATGAGTTAAAAGTTACGGTACAAACACGCTGTGAGCTGTCTGGATATGAATTACAATCTATATTTGAAAAGATAGGTATATACGCAGAAATGGCAGATCCATATAATGTTCTATTTATTTTACCATTACAAGTGAATGAGCAGTATATGAAGGCCATAGAAGTAATACGGTCAGCATTACGTAATTATACGGTAACAGACAAGATACCATCTATTCGGTATACTTACAGAGAGGGATTCTCTTCTTTACCATTTACTTATAAGCAATTAGGAAAGTATAAGAAAAAAATTGTACCTTTACAAGAAGCTGCGGGGATGATTGCAGCGGATATGGTTATTCCGTATCCACCGGGTATTCCATTACTGATGTATGGAGAAGAAATTACGACAGAACACATCGAACAAATTTCTTATTTAGAAGAAACGGGTGCTCGTTTTCAAGGGAATGTAAAATATATGAATGTGTATGATATAGGAAGAAAGTAGGTTTTAGGATGAAGGGATTATTTGTAACAATTGAAGGACCAGAGGGCTCAGGTAAATCGACATTAATTACAAAGTTATTACCGTACTTTGAAAAGAAAGAACAAAAAGTCATAGCAACGCGAGAACCAGGTGGTATAGCGATTTCAGAAGAGATCCGAGCAATCTTACATAACCAAGAGTATACGATGATGGAAGCACGTACGGAGGCATTATTATATGCTGCAGCACGCAGACAACATTTAGTAGAAAAAGTTATGCCAGCTTTGGAGAAAAACTATCTTGTATTATGTGATCGCTTTATTGACAGCTCTCTTGCTTATCAAGGTTATGCAAGAGGTCTAGGGATTGATAAGGTATTTGAAATTAATCGGTTTGCGACTGAAGATTGTATGCCTAATTTGACAATCTATCTAGATATTGAACCTGAAGCAGGCTTAGCTCGCATCGAAAAGGATGCTAATCGTGAAGTGAATCGTTTAGATATGGAAAGTATTGAATTCCATAAGTGTGTACGTGATGGTTATTTACAGGTTGTAGATCGCTTCTTAGATCGCATAGTCGTTGTGAACGCAGATCAGCCAATAGAAAAGATTGTGGAAGAAGTTATTCAGCTTATAGAAGATAAATTGTTATAATAGAAAGAAAGTATAAAACAAGTGAGGTATGCATTATGACGAGGACGTGGGAGCAGCTTTCTGCTATACAGCCCATTGGTGTAAAGATGTTGATGAATAGTATTGCAAAAGGGCGTATATCCCACGCTTATTTGTTAGAAGGTGCAAAAGGAACTGGAAAATATGAAACGGCAATTCAAATGGCAAAAAGTTTTCTTTGTAAACAAAGAAACGGTGTAGAGCCGTGTCATACATGTACGAATTGCCGCCGGATTGATTCAGGTAACCATCCTAATTTACATATTGTAAGACCAGATGGGTTATCTATTAAAAAACAACAAATTCATGATTTACAGGAAGAGTTTTCAAAAACGGGTTTAGAGGCAAATAAAAAGGTATATATTATTGAGCATGCAAATCGAATGACAGCAAATGCTGCTAATACCTTATTAAAATTTTTAGAAGAACCAAGCAGCAATACAACAGCTATTTTACTTACTGAACAAAGTCATCAAATTTTAAATACTATTTTATCTCGTTGCCAAGTTGTGACATTTAGACCTTTGTCTACAGAATCTTTAATTGAGAGACTGCAGGGGGATGGAATTGCAGTTTCTTTATCTACCCTTGCTGCACAGCTTACGAATAGTTTTGAGGAAGCGTTATTACTGTGTAATGATGAATGGTTTGCACAAGCACGAGCTTTAGTGATAAAATTATGTGAAGCGCTCGAAAAAGATACAACCTCTCTTTTTTTTGTACAAGAAAAGTGGGGGAAACACTTTGGAGAGAAGGAACAATTACAACAAGGTTTAGATATTTTACTCCTTATTTATAGGGATTTATTATATGTTCAATTAGGAGAGGAAGATCGTCTTGTCTTTCAAGATCAAAAGGAGATGTTTCATTCTTTCTCTTACGCTCAGAAGCGCATTGTATCAGCTCTTTTTAATATATTAGAAGCAAAAAATAGAATCAACGCTAATGTAAATGCGCAGCTTGTGTTCGAACAGTTAGTGTTGCGGTTGCAGGAGGGATGACCGTTTTGTATGATGTAGTAGGTGTTCGCTTTAAGAAGGCCGGAAAAGTGTATTACTTTGACCCGAATCAATTCGATATCTCGGAAAATGAATTTGTGATCGTGGAAACTGTACGAGGTATTGAATATGGGAAAGTAGTTATTACAAAAAAGCAAGTTGATGAAAATGATGTGGTACTACCGCTAAAGAAAGTCATTCGCATTGCAAATGAAAATGATCGGACAATTGTTGAAGAGAACAAACATGCTGCAAAAGAAGCATATCAAGTTTGTCAACAAAAGGTAGGGGAACATAAACTTGATATGAAGCTTGTAGACGTAGAATATACGTTTGATCGTAATAAGATTATTTTCTATTTTACAGCGGATGGTCGTATTGACTTTCGTGAACTTGTAAAAGACTTAGCTGCAATTTTTCGGACAAGAATTGAGCTAAGACAAATTGGTGTTCGCGATGAAGCAAAAATGCTTGGTGGTATTGGTCCATGCGGCCGTATGCTTTGTTGTTCTACATTTTTAGGTGATTTTGAACCTGTATCCATTAAAATGGCAAAGGATCAAAATTTATCATTAAATCCTGCGAAAATTTCTGGCTTATGTGGCCGATTAATGTGTTGCTTAAAATATGAGAATGACGAGTATGAAGCGGCAAAAGAGCAACTTCCTGATTTAGATCAACGTATACAAACACCGCATGGTCTTGGACGCGTTATCGGATTAAATATTTTAGAAAGATTAATTCAAGTGGAATTAGTAGACAAGGAACGGATAGTAGAATATACGTTAGATGAATTAATTAATGAAGGGGTCGTTTCGAGTCAAACCACAGATTAATGAGGTGGGTGCTTGTGGAGAAAAAGGATATTTTTGCAGCGGTTTCCAGTATGGAAGAGCAAATTGGACATTTATATAAGCAGTTGGGAGAATTAAAGCAACATCTTGCAGAGTTACTTGAAGAAAACCAACATATTAAAATGGAAAATGAAAATTTGCGACGTCGTTTTGAAGAAATACAGAATAAGGAAAAACAAAAAACTCAAAAACGAAAAGAAATGAAGCCTAAAACGGATATTGGTGAAGGCTACGATAACCTAGCACGCCTATATCAAGAAGGTTTCCATATCTGTAATTTACATTATGGAAGTGTACGTAAAGAAGGGGATTGTTTATTCTGTCTGTCATTTTTAAATAAAAAATGAAATTACCTTTCCAATATATTGGAAAGGTAATTTTTTATACATGAGAGTAAAGATAAGATGAAATAGGTCTTAGTTTTACGTTCAAATAGGGTAGGTTAAGTATAAGAAAGGAAATCGTATATGCACTTATATGAAGATGAACGTTTAGATTATTTACTAGCGGAAGAAATGAAAATTATTCAAAGTCCATCTGTGTTTAATTTTTCTTTAGACGCAGTGTTACTTGCGAATTTTGCATGGGTTCCGATTCAAAAGGGAAATTTGCTTGATTTATGTACAGGAAATGCTGTTATTCCGCTTTTGTTAAGCACGAGAACGAAAGGGAATATTACAGGGGTAGAAATTCAAGAACGCTTGTATGATATGGGAGTAAGAAGCATCCAGTATAACAAGTTAGAAGAAAGAATTCAGTTAATTCATGGAGACTTAAAGGATATGCCAGAGCAGCTTGGGCGTCATCAATACGATGTTGTAACATGTAATCCGCCGTATTTTCAAACACCAAAGGCATCTGAGAAAAACATTAACGAGCATTTAGCTATAGCTCGTCATGAAATTATGTGTACATTAGAGGATGTCGTATATGCTAGTAGTCAGCTTGTAAAGCAAGGTGGTAAGGTAGCATTTGTTCATCGTCCAGGTCGATTACTTGATATTGTAACACTAATGAGAAAGTATAAGATTGAACCAAAACGTGTGCAGTTTGTATATCCAAAGGCGGGTAAAGAAGCAAATACGCTACTAATAGAAGGAATTAAAGATGGAAATGCAGATTTGAAAATTTTGCCACCCCTTTTTGTATATGAGGAAAATAATGAGTATACAAAGGAGCTTCGTTCAATCTTATATGGAGAAGAATAAACATTATTTTTATGTAGTAGAATGTTCAGATAGGAGTTATTATGCAGGGTATACAAATAATTTAGAGAAACGAATTCAAACTCATAATAGTGGGAAGGGAGCACGTTATACTCGTGCTAGGCTTCCTGTTGTTTTAAAATACGTAGAGGTTCATGGAGATAAAACGACAGCGATGCAAGCTGAATATCATTTTAAACAGTTAAAGCGAAAAGAAAAAGAAGAATATATGCAAAAAGGAGAACGCTATGTGGCAGCAAAAAAGTTTTCAAGCAAATGAAAAGGGAGCCTTATATTTAGTTCCAACGCCGATTGGTAATTTAGAAGATATGACGTTTCGTTCGATTCGGATATTGAAAGAGGCTGATATCATTGCTGCTGAAGATACGCGGCAGACGAAAAAGCTTTGTAACTATTTTGAAATTGAAACACCAGTTATGAGTTATCATGAGCATAATAAGGAAGTAAGTGGACAGAAAATTTTAGATAAGCTAGAAGATGGAAAAACAGTAGCTCTTGTAAGTGATGCAGGTATGCCTTGTATTTCTGATCCAGGCTACGACATTGTTGTAGAAGCTGTAGAGAAACAATATCATGTTATTCCACTTCCAGGGGCAAATGCTGCTCTTACAGCGCTAATTGCATCAGGGTTAGAAACGAGACATTTTTATTTTTACGGATTTTTGCACAGAAATAAAAAAGAACGTAAGGCGGAATTAGAAAAGCTTCGTTATGTTCCAACTACGATGATGTTCTATGAAGCACCGCATCGGTTAGATGATACATTAATTTCTATGAAAGAAGTACTTGGAAATAGAGAAATTGTATTGTGCCGAGAACTAACGAAAAAATTTGAAGAATTTATTCGTGGTTCGGTAGAAGAAGCGATTGAATGGACAAAGCAAAATGAGGTTCGTGGTGAATTTTGTATATTAGTATCCGGATCAAAAGAGGAACCTGCTCCAGAGGAACAGTGGTGGGAAGCTATATCAGTATACGATCATATCGAACATTACATAAACGAGCAAGGAATGTCTTCAAAGGATGCAATTAAAAAGGCGGCCAAAGATCGAGATTTGTCGAAACGAGACGTCTATCAAATCTATCATGTTGATAAAAAATAAGCTTCTCATAATTGAGAAGCTTATTTTACTGCTTGAATATATTGTTGAAGTTCGTTTAAGATCTGTTCAGCGCCTTCTTTGCTTAAGATAATTTTACCTTCAGCTAAAGAAAGGTTACCATCAGACACTTCACCAGTTACTTGGCAAGTCATGTTAGGCTTATATTTTTTTAGGATGATTTTTTCGTCATCAACGTAAATTTCAAGAGCATCCTTTTCAGCAATACCTAATGTACGACGTAATTCAATCGGAATTACAACACGGCCTAATTCATCAACTTTACGAACGATACCAGTAGATTTCATATTCGTTATCCTCCTCATATTCTGTAAGTTTGCGAGTCTATATTTTAATTCGTCATTTTTCGACAAAATACCCTATGAACATATGATACCAATCATTTACATTTCCGTCAATTCATAAATTTTATATTTTATGAAAGAATTGTAGATTTTTATACTTCTTATATATAATAGAAAATGAAAGAATTACACAAGTATTTTACTGTATTTTTAAATTTTATCAATATTCCAGATAAATTACTGTATATTTTTTTTGAATATGAGTAATAGATGATAAAGATAATCGAGCATTAATTCGTTTTTATGCGTCAGTTTTTGATATACTGTTTATAAATACATATGAGGTCATTTGGGAGGTTCAAAACAATGACAGAGGAAAATAAGACCTTTTATATCACTACTCCAATTTATTATCCAAGCGGAAAGCTTCATATTGGACATGCTTATACAACGGTAGCAGGAGATGCAATGGCACGCTACAAGCGCATGCAAGGATATAATGTTCATTATTTAACAGGTACTGATGAGCATGGACAAAAGATTCAAAAGAAAGCAGAAGAACTACAAGTTACACCACAAGCATATGTTGATAACATTGTAGCAGGAATTAAAGAATTGTGGGAGAAAATGGACATTTCTTACGATGACTTTATTCGGACAACCGAAGATCGTCATAAAGAAGTTGTTGAAAAGATTTTTAAACAACTTGTTGATCAAGGTGATATTTATCTTGATGAATATGAAGGATGGTATTCTGTACAGGATGAAACATTCTACACAGAACATCAACTTGTTGATCCGATTATGGAAGGCGATAAAGTAGTCGGAGGAAAAAGTCCAGATAGTGGCCATGCTGTAGAACTTGTTCGCGAAGAATCTTACTTCTTTAGAATGGGTAAATATGTAGATCGACTACTACAATTTTATGAAGAAAATCCACACTTCATTCAGCCTGAATCTCGTAAAAATGAAATGATTAATAACTTCATTAAACCAGGTCTAGAAGATTTAGCAGTTTCTCGTACTTCTTTTGACTGGGGAATTCGTGTGCCAGGTAACCCCAAACACGTTATTTACGTATGGGTAGATGCATTATCTAATTACATTACAGCACTAGGATATGGAACAGATAATGAAGAGAAATATAAAAAGTATTGGCCAGCAGATGTTCACTTAGTAGGAAAAGAAATTGTTCGTTTCCACACAATTTATTGGCCGATTATTTTAATGGCACTAGATTTACCACTGCCGAAAAAGATATTTGCTCATGGTTGGATCTTAATGAAAGACGGAAAAATGAGTAAATCAAAAGGTAATGTAGTTGATCCAGTTACGTTAATTGATCGTTATGGATTGGATGCACTGCGTTACTATTTACTTCGTGAGGTTCCATTTGGATCAGACGGTGTATTTACGCCAGAAGGTTTTGTTGAGCGAATTAATTTTGACCTTGCAAATGACTTAGGAAACTTATTAAATCGTACAGTAGCGATGATTGATAAGTACTTTAATGGAGAAATTCCTGCTTTTAAAGAAAATGTAACTGAGTTTGATGAAACATTAGTAACGTTTGCACAGGATACATTGAAAAAAGTAGAAGAAGCAATGGAAAACATGGAGTTTTCGGTAGCATTGAGTTCTATTTGGCAACTGGTTAGCCGTACTAATAAATATATTGATGAAACACAACCTTGGGTATTAGCGAAAGATGAGAATGATCGTGATAAGCTTGCGTCCGTAATGGCACACCTTGCAGAAATGCTTCGCCAAATGGGCATTATGCTTATGCCATTCTTGACAGCAACACCAAGTAAAATCTTTACACAACTTGGCCTTACTGATGAAGCTTATCAATCTTGGGATAGCCTTTCTACGATTGGTTGTATTCCAGCTAGCACGAAGGTAGTCAAAGGACAACCAATTTTCCCACGCTTAGAGGTAGAAGTTGAAGTTGAATATATCAAAGAACAAATGAAAGGTTCTGCTCCTAAAGTAGAAGAGAAAAAGGAAGAGGAACCGAAGGCAGAAGAAATTACAATTGATGATTTCTTTAAAGTTGAATTGCGTGTGGCGGAAGTAATAGAAGCAGAGCCTGTAAAAAAAGCAGACAAACTGTTAAAGATTCAACTTGATTTAGGCACAGAAAAGCGACAAGTTGTTTCTGGAATTGCTAAATTTTACACACCAGAAGAATTAAAAGGGAAAAAAGTTATTTGTGTAACAAATTTAAAACCAGTGAAATTACGTGGTGAATTATCACAAGGTATGATTTTAGCAGGCGAAGAAAACGGAGTATTGTCTTTAGCAACAATTGATCAAAATTTATCAAATGGTACAAAAATCAAGTAATCTTGACAAAATAAGAGATGTTTCACGTGTAACATTCGTGGAGCATCTTTTTTTCTTGTTAGGAATCTTTTTAAAAATTCCTTTTTTGTATTAAGATTGTACTATTGTTATTACGTTTTTAGGGAAGAGATTTTTTACTATGATAGAATTTATTTCAAATAAAAGGAGTTATTTGTTATGTTGTTTGATACACATTCACATTTAAATGCAGAGCAATTTGAAGAAGATTTACAGGAAGTTATTGCAAGAATGAAAGAAGCTAGGGTTTCGTATACAGTTGTTGTTGGTTTTGATGAGGTAACAATAAAAAAAGCAATTGAGCTCGCAGAAACGTATGACTTTATTTATGCAGCGGTTGGTTGGCATCCCGTTGATGCCATTGATATGACAGAAGGACATTTAGTTTGGTTAGAAGAGTTAGCTGCACACCCAAAAGTAGTTGCTCTTGGTGAAATGGGGTTGGACTATCATTGGGACAAGTCTCCGAAGGAAGTACAGAAAGAAGTATTTCGTAAACAAATTCAGTTAGCAAAGAAAGTGAAATTGCCTATTATTATACATAACCGTGATGCAACGCAAGATATTGTAGATATTCTAGAAGAAGAAAATGCAGCTGAAGTAGGCGGCATTATGCATTGCTTTAGTGGCAGTGTAGAGGTGGCAAAACAATGTATTGATATGAATTTTTTAATTTCATTGGGTGGGCCAGTAACTTTCAAAAATGCAAAGAAACCGAAAGAAGTTGCAATGGAAATTCCAATGGAAAAGCTGCTAATAGAAACGGATTGTCCATACTTAACGCCACATCCATTTCGTGGTAAACGAAATGAGCCAAGTTATGTGAAACTTGTGGCAGAAGAAATTGCTAACTTAAAAGGTATTTCATACGAAGAGGTCGCAAAGGTAACTACAGAAAATGCAAAAGCTTTATTTGGTGTTGAATAAGAAAGAATGGTGAATTCCATTCTTTTTCTTTTACCCTGCCTCTATTGTTACCTCCCAATGAAGAGACACCAACAATACCCAGAAGGCAATACAAGCTAGCTAACTAACGGATATATTTGTAGGGAAGAAAACAAGTGAGGTTAAAGTGTTACAATAAGAAGAGTAGGCAGAGGATTTTTTCTCCTCTGCTTTTTAAATTGTATCAGTGGGAAAATAATAATGGAAAAGTATTCGTTTTTTTGTTTTACTAAGTAGAGACGAAATCAGTGTGGAGGCAGTCATGAAAATTAAAGAGATTATCGTTGTAGAAGGTAAAGATGATACAGTTGCAATTAAGCGTGCTGTTGATGCAGATACAATTGAAACGAACGGTTCAGCAATCGGTGAACATGTCATTGAGCAAGTAAAATTGGCACAGCAAAAACGAGGCGTTATTATTTTGACGGATCCTGATTACCCGGGAGAGCGTATTCGGAAAATTATTTCTGAAAAGGTTCCGGGTTGTAAGCATGCTTTCTTACCGAAAGAAGAGGCACTTGCCAAGAGAAAAAAAGGAGTCGGAATTGAACATGCTTCCAATGAATCCATTCGCCGTGCTTTAGAAAATGTTCACGAAGAAATGGAAGCCTATACGAGCGAAATTAGTTGGAGTGACTTAGTAGATGCTGGACTAGTAGGCGGAGAACAGGCAAAAAGTCGTAGAGAAAAAATGGGTAAACTATTAAAGATTGGTTATACAAATGCGAAGCAGCTACATAAACGTTTACAAATGTTTCAAGTTTCAAAAGAAGCATTTGCGGAAGCATATAAACAAGTATTACAGGAGGAAAAGAAATGAAGGATATCGCAACACCGAATCGTACGAAAGACATTGTTGAAAAGTACGGGTTTTCATTCAAAAAGAGTTTAGGTCAAAATTTCTTAATTGATACAAACGTATTAAATCGTATTGTGGATTATGCAGAAATCGGCTCAGAGAGCGGAGCAATTGAAATTGGTCCTGGTATTGGAGCGTTAACGGAGCAGTTAGCAAAACGTGCTAAGAAAGTAGTCGCTTTTGAAATCGATCAACGACTATTACCAATTCTAGATGAAACATTAGCTCCTTATAGCAACGTAACTGTAATTAATAAAGATATTTTAAAAGCAGATGTACATGAAGTATTCGGAGAGCAGTTCGAAAAAGGGCAAGACGTAATGGTAGTAGCAAATTTACCATACTACGTTACAACACCAATTTTGTTTAAATTGCTAGAAGAACAATTACCAGTTCGTGGGTTTGTTGTTATGATGCAAAAAGAAGTGGGAGATCGCTTAGCGGCTAAACCAGGAACGAAAGACTACGGTTCTCTATCTATTGCAATTCAATATTATACGGAGGTAGAAACAGTTATGACTGTTCCGCGCACCGTATTTGTCCCACAACCAAATGTAGATTCCGCAGTTATTCGTCTTTTAAAACGTCCAAAACCAATTGTTGAAGTGAAAGATGAGAAGTTTTTCTTCGAAGTAGTACGAGCAAGCTTTGCACAACGTCGTAAAACGTTGATGAATAACTTATCAAATAATCTAAATGGTTTCCCGAAAGATAAAGAGTTATTAGATCGTATTTTAACGGAAGTAGGCATTGATCCAAAGCGAAGAGGCGAAACATTATCAATTGAAGAATTTGCAGCACTGAGTAATGCATTAGTCTCTCATAAAGTGAAACTTTAATCCCCCACCTAACTTCTTTACTTTCGCTGAATTTGGAAGTGGGGATCTTACTGGTCGCAAATAGCGGGATAAACAATAAAAGGACAGCTCAATTTGGTCTTACCCCCGTCAAGTGGACAGCTGTAAAAAAAGACTATGCAGCCATCGAGATTCGATATTCAATCGGAGC
>NZ_JAEHBX010000100.1:0-13159 GCF_016483395.1 Bacillus cereus group sp. N21 | reverse complement strand
AATCGCAATGGCAGTTTTATCATTCTTAGGTGGAATCATCCCATTAGTAGGAGAGCTTTTAAAAGCAGTAATGTAAGCTCATTATTCCGCAATTGCAATTATATGTAAAAAAATATCATACAAATGATCTGTATATCAAGAATGAATTGATGTGCAGATCATTTGTGTGAGCAAACTTTAACAAGAAAAAGAATCCCAGAAATCATAAGGGATTCTTTTTCTTTATGTAATTACGGCATTAACATTTTTGCTACAGATAATGATGTCCTATGTAAACTTCATATGTATAGGTTATTCATAGTTTAAATAAGATGATTTTTTAATATATTTGTCGAATTATTTGTTGTTGCAACATATTAATTAAAGCGAGGTTTATGAGTTATGATTCGGTTAATCGAGGAAACAGATGCAGAACCTTTTTTAGAATTATGTAGAAAGATTGATGAAGAAACGGAATTTATGTTATTTAAGGAAGGGGAGAGAACTACTACAATTGAACAACAAAAAAGTGCTATCAAAAGAATGTCTCAATCTTCTAATTCAGCTATTTTTGTTGCTGAGATTGAAGATGAATTAGTAGGATACTTGATGGCAATTGGTGGTCAACCTAAAAGAATTAGGCATAGTGTTTATATTGTTGTTGGTGTAACTCATGAAAATAGTGGAAACGGAATTGGAACTAAGTTATTTAAAGAACTTGAAAATTGGGCAAAGACTTTTGGTGTAATCAGATTAGAGTTGACTGTAAGAGTAAATAATACATCAGCCATTTCTTTATATGAGAAATTAGGTTATGAGATTGAGGGCATAAAAAGAGGTTCTTGTGTTGTTGATGGAGATTTAGTTGATAGTTATTATATGTCTAAGATTTTAAATGTATAGGTTTTACTTCTGATAACGAATCTTATGTCATCAACGCTTATAATAAGATAACAAAATGTAGAAAAGTAAAAATTTCGTTTAGGGGGTACCTCAAGACCTTAGCTTGGTGGCCATGTGGTACTACCCCTATGTGAAATGTAGTAATTATTATTGTACTTGGACACAATTCATTTACTACAGTATTAAGTATATCACTTACATCATGTATCTTTTATAAAGAAGTATGTCGAATTCAAGAATATTAGTTTTTTATATGAAAAACTAATATATAACCTTGAAATTAAAGTCTTTTGCAATTGTCCATATTTTTATTTCATATAAAACTTTCTAAATACAGATAAAATGATAAGTATAGAATCATTTCATCTGTATTACAATAACTATGAGCTTTCTTCTTTTGTTAGATGACTATGTTTTTTCGAATAAACAAAGTATACAACTACTCCAATTGCTAACCAAACACCAAAGTACACCCATGTTGTTAACGGTAAATTTAGCATTAAGAATAAACAGCAAACAATTGAAATGATCGGCAAAATTGGTACAAGTGGTACCATAAATCCACGCTGTAATTTCGGATGTGTTTTACGAAGGATGATAACTGATACACCAACCATCGCAAACGTTAATAGCGCCCCAATATTCGCTAAATTCGACAATTCTTTTAAATCGATAAATCCAGCAATTAAAGCACTACCAATCCCTGTTAACCAAGTTGAAAATGTTGGTGCTTCTGTCTTCTTGTTAATTTTCGCAAAAGATTCTGGCAATAAACCGTCACGACTCATTGCAAAGAATACACGTGTTGTTGCGTAAATATAAGCAAAAATTACAGCCATAATACCAATTACAGCTCCAATAGCAATTACACCAGCTACTTTATCTTGCCCGACAACTTCTAATACATAAGCCATTGCTTCTGGTACATCTAACTCTTTATAAGAAACCATACCAGTCATAACAAGACAAACCACAACATAAATGATTGTACAAATAACTAACGAAGCAATGATACCAATTGGAAGGTCGCGTTGTGGATTTTTCACTTCTTCTGCTGAAGTTGCTAATGCATCGAAACCTAAGAAAGCAAAGAATACTGCTGCTCCTCCGGCAAAGACTCCACTTAAACCATACGGTGCAAATGGTACCCAGTTTTCTGGTTTTACGTAGAATACACCAACTGCAATAAATAAGATAACAATAGCAATTTTGATTAATACCATTGCGTTATTCACACGTTTACTTTCTTTCGTACCACGTGATAATAGCCATGTTAGTACTAACGTAATGACTACTGCTGGTAAGTTAACGATACCACCTTGTGATGGAATCGTTAACAGTTCTTTTGGAATTTCTAATCCAAATCCACTTATCAAGTTATGGAAATAACCTGTCCATCCACCAGCTACTGCTGCTGTTGTTACAACGTATACCGATAGTAAGGTCCATCCCATTAAATGGGCTACAAACTCCCCAATTGTAGCATAAGAGTATGTGTACACACTACCTGAAACAGGAAGTGTAGAAGCAACTTCTGCATAACATAATGCTGCAAATCCGCAAACAATTGCGGCAATCATAAATGAAAAAATAACTGCTGGACCAGCATCTCTTGCTGCTACTAATCCAGTTAATACAAGAACGCCTGTACCAATTATTGCGCCAATTCCTAGCATTGTTAAGTCAAATGCCCCTAAATTTTTTGACAAAGTTTTACTTTTACTTTCTTCTAACAATTGCATAACAGATTTCTTTTTAAACAGGTTGGCCACGATATATGTCCCCTTTTACCAAAGAAGAGCTAAGATGTCTTCTCCTAGCTCTTCTTTGGTAAAATTAATTTATTTTATAAGATATTCAAAGAGTTATTTTACTTCATTCGCAACAAAGAAATGCTCACATACACTGGAAATGCGTTTTAAGTCCACATTTCCACCTGAAATAACCGCTACTACTTTTTTACCTTTTGTATATTGATCAACTTTTCCTGCAAGAAGAGCAGCTGTAGCTAATGCTCCAGCTCCTTCTACAACAGCTTTTCCACGTTGTAGTAAGTCTTTCATGGCTACTTCTAATTCCTCTTCTGATACCGTTACAATATCATCCACTAATTCTTTAACAATTTCAAAGGTTAAGTCTCCTGGTATTTTAACAGCACATCCATCAGCTATTGTTGGTGCTTCATAATGGGATACAATTTTTCCAACATCATAAGAAGCTTTCATTCCATGGACATTATCAGCTTGAACACCAATAATATTAATTGATGGATTAAAT
Organism: Bacillus cereus group sp. N21; assembly: GCF_016483395.1. Lineage (NCBI taxonomy): Bacteria > Bacillati > Bacillota > Bacilli > Caryophanales > Bacillaceae > Bacillus > Bacillus cereus group sp. N21. Next base: position 10,000 of record NZ_JAEHBX010000100.1, on the reverse strand, counting down.
GATTTAAGTGCAACTGCAATTCCTGAAATAATACCTCCACCACCAATAGGCACAATTACAGTATCAACATCCCACATATCATCAAGAATATCTAAACCAATTGTTCCTTGGCCAGCCATTACCTCTACATCATCGTATGGATGTAAATATGTTTCTCCTGTTTCCTGTATAATTTCTTCACATTTAGCCTTAGCATCATCAAAGGTATCCCCATGTAAAATAACTTCAGAACCATATCCTCTGGTAGCATCAACTTTGGCTTGTGGTGCAGAAATTGGCATAACAATTTTACTTTTGATTCCAAGTAAATGAGAAGATAATGCAACACCTTGTGCATGATTCCCAGCTGAACAAGCAATCACACCATGTGCTTTTTCTTCATCTGTTAAATTTGAAATTTTATTAAATGCACCACGAAACTTAAATGATCCAGTTAATTGCATATTTTCTAACTTCAAATGAATTTCTCCACCCGTTTTACTCGTCAAATAAAATGATTTAACAAGGGGAGTCTTACGTGCATTTCCAGAAAGAATTTGTTGAGCCTTTTTTATATCACCAATGTTAAGTGGTAAATTTTTGTTAATCATAGTAACACTTCTTTCAGTGGTTTATAATCTAACTCTAACGTCTTTCCTAAATTCTCATAGGTAATAAAACCTTTATAAATGTTTATACCAGATGCTAAAGCCGGTTTAGTATTTATTGCATTTTCTAATCCCTCTTTAGCAATTAATAATAAATATTCAATATTTCCATTTGCTAAAGCCATGGTCGAAGTACGTGGGGTGGCACCAGGCATATTTGGTACAGCATAATGGATTACATCATGCTTAATAAATATAGGGTTATCATGTGTTGTATAGTGATCAACTGTTTCAACTGTTCCACCTTGGTCAATTGCAATATCAACAATAACACTGCCAGGTTTCATTGATTGAACCATATATTCTTTTACAATTTTCGGTGGTTTAGCTCCTGGTATTAAGATAGTTGAAATAAATAAGTCTGCCTCTTTTATATGCTTTTCTAAGTTTTCAGTATTGGATTCAATAACCTCTACAGAATCATTCACATATCTTTCTTTTAAATAAGCAATTTGTGTTTTGTTTAATTCTAGAATAGTCACATGGCAACCAATTCCAATTGCCATATCACATGCATTAATAGATGCATTTCCTCCACCTAAAATGACAACATTTCCAGCAGGGATACCCTCAATTCCTGATAATAAAATCCCTTCTCCTTGATGTTGTTTTTCTAGATAATAAGCTCCCATAAAGACTGCACGGCGGCCAGCAATCGCACTCATGGGCTTTAACAGAGTCAAAACACCATCTTCACTAATTGTCTCTCCAGCAATTGCAGTAGTTCCTGCTTGTCTCATTGCTTCAACACACTCTTTAGAAGCTGCTAGATGTAAAAATCCCCATACAATGAGATCTTTTTTAAAGTAGTGATATTCTGCAGATAGTGGTTCTTTCACTTTTACTACCATATCGACGTCCCAAGCTTCTTTTTGAGTTACTATGCTTGCACCTGCATTTGTATATTCATCATTAGTATAACCAGATCCTAATCCAGCATCTTTTTGTACCAAGACTTGATGTCCCTCTGCAACTAATTTTTGAGCATTTTCGGGAGTCATTCCCACACGAGATTCACCTTTTTTTATTTCTTTTACTACTCCGATTTTCATACTCACACTTCCTTTTGAAATTAATATATCTAACAATTTAAATAAAAAATGACAAGTACACCAAACTTATTATGTGTATACATGCTATTTTTCATTTATCTCGCTGTTTTGCCCCTACAAGATAGCAAGATTCAAAACCCTAAGTCAATCGCTTTGTGAAATCATTCACAAAATGTATTTATTTGCTCGGTAATAAAATTCTATCTTGAAAATTATTATTGTATAGCATTTTAGTCTGTGCTAGACTTTGTCACGAATAACATCTCTTCTGAATTTAAAGCAACTTATCATTATGTAATACAAATTAAAAATCTGTGCGTTGAGTATTAATTGTGTTATGAAGACTTCTCTACTAGAAGCATGACCAAACATATTTGTGAAGTATTTCACAAATATGTTTGGTCATTAGTACTCATTTTCTATTCCTAATTCTAGGCAAATATATATTTAATTAGATATTCAAGTTTAAGCTTAAAAATATTATGTGAAAAACTAGGGATAATATCTAAATATGAGAACACCAAGTGCTGCGATTCATTAGAGATTTTGTTTATTTTTATAAAACAGGAGTGATTGTTATGTCACAACAACAACTAAAAAAAGAAATTGGTTTCTTTGCTGCTTTGACTACAGTTATTGGTACCGTAATAGGGGCTGGTGTTTTTTTTAAACCAACTGCATTATATGGTATCACTGGTACAGCCAGTTTAGGGTTGCTCGCATGGGTTATTGGCGGAATATTAACTGTTTGTGCAGGATTAACAGGGGCTGAATTATCGGCTGCTATTCCAGAAACAGGTGGTATGATGGCTTATTTAAAACGTACTTACGGAAATTTAACAGCATTTTTACTAGGTTGGGCTCAAACCGTCATTTACTTTCCAGCAAATATTGCAGCACTTGCTATTATTTTCGGAACCCAAACTGTTAACCTGTTTGGATTAAATGCTAATGAAAATAAAATGATGATTGTAGGAATTGCTGTTATAACTGCAACCTTTGTAACTCTTATGAACTTTTTAGGTGCTAAAGCTGCTGGAGGGATCCAAACCGCTTCCACTATAGGTAAATTACTTCCTTTAGCTCTTATTATTATTTTTGGTTTGCTACACAAAGGTGATGTAACTTTTCAATTGTACCCAATTGAGGCAGGACCAGATAAATCTTTTATATCCGCTCTAGGTTCTGGCTTACTTGCAACCATGTTTGCCTATGATGGATGGATACACGTAGGGAATATAGCTGGCGAAATGAAAAATCCCAAAAAAGATCTACCTAAAGCAATAATACTAGGATTATCAATTGTTACGGTCGTTTATTTATTAATTAATATTGCATTCCTAATGGTTATGTCTGCAACAGCACTTGCAGGAACTGATACACCTGCATCTGAGGTTGCAAAAATTCTTTTTGGTACAATGGGTGGAAAACTAGTTAGTATAGGTATTTTAATATCTGTATTTGGTACAATTAATGGATATATTATGACAGGTATGAGAATTCCTTATGCTATGGCATTAGAAAATAAACTACCTTTTAGTAAATGGTTTGCTACATTATCTAATAAGAGCAGAGTTCCTTATAATTCTGGAATATTTGTCTTGTTGGTTTCAATAATCATGATGCTTATAGGAGGGTTTAATACGTTAACAGATATGTTAGTATTTGTTATATGGATATTCTATACAATGACATTTTTAGCTTTATTCATTTTACGTAAAAGAGAGCCAGAACTTGCACGTCCTTACAGGGTACCCTTATACCCGATTGTACCGACGATAGCTTTATTAGGTGGCTTATTTATAGTCTTTAATACGTTATTTACACAAACATTACTAGCCTTATGTGGAATAGGACTAACGGCTTTAGGCCTTCCAATTTACTTTATAATGCGTAATAAGCATATTGATGTAAAAACAGAGGATTAAATTGTGTCCAAATGTGCGAAATTCTCGAAATGATATGGCGAGGCCTAATAAGGAACAGCAAAAAAGACATTTTCCCCAGTTGAAGATGTCTTTTTTATGCAACTTTCCCTAGATTTCAATAACATTATATGCAATTTACTTAGAATGGGTCTGTTGCAAAGTTTTTTTACACATAGAGACATGGGAAGATTGTGGTCAAATTTTATGAAACCGATAATAAATTCTGTAATTCGTTATACGTCGAAAAGACGGAGTCTGATTGAAGACTTCGTCTTTGTTTGTATATGGCATGAAGCGTTTCTATCCCTTTTATCGTACGTGAGGCATGACGAAGACTTTGAAATCCTAAGGAACGAGCGAAATGGCGCTTCACGTGTCGATGATCTTGCTCAATGAGATTATTGAGATATTTTGTTGTACGATGAAAGGTATTTTTGTAAAAGTCTATTCTCTGTAATTTTTTAAATGCGCAAATTAAGGAAGGAGCCTTATCTGTAGTCAGAACCGTATTTATCTTCCTAAGTCTATTAAAATGCCATAATTCCCTACTCTTGGTTTAGAAAGTAGGGAATATTTTTTGTAAAGGATTTATCGTTTTTTCTCAAAGCACTACATTTAGAAAGAATAACATTTTTTACACTTGGGGGTAGTTGGATTTCTTAAGTTGATGGGCATGTGGCGGCACCCTGAAAAGAAGTTCCTTTTTTCTGAAAAATGTATATAAATGCAAAATGAATAATAAATACCCGAAAGGATTTTATATTTCCTTAATTTATTCCTTTCCATCTACATTAATCATTTATTACAACAGCTTTCACGTTTAAAATAAGATGTTTCAACAAAGGAAAATATAAGTATCTTTATAATGAGTTCCCAATATAATCAATGTGTTAATCAAAGGAACTCTGTGTTATTTTTATTTTTTTATTAACTAATACAGCTTCAAACAATGGACACAATTGCTACATGCCAAGTGTAATTTATTACCCATTCAAAATTCTGTTTATTCAATCTTTCTAAAAATAAAAAAATATTAAACTCATAAATATACAAGTTATAATGAGGGCGTCGAGAGATAATCTATTACCTCTGGAGAAAATATCAAACCTGGTTCTGGTGCAAAATTCTAAAGACCTTGCAAGTAATCTTCTAAAATTGGACATACTGATACGATTACTCTAAGAAAGGTGTGTGATCAGAAGGGAAATTTATTCAACATGAAAATGGAAGCGTTATCAGCCAGATCTTATTTTGTTAACAGTACGTTGGTACCTGCGGTACAACTTAAGTTTTCGTGATGTAGTAAAAATGATGGAGGAACGAGGATTATCCTTGGCTCATACCACGATTATGCGTTGGGTCCATCAATATGGACCGGAGTTTGAGAGAAGAATCCGACGTCATCTCAAACAAACAAATGATTCATGGAGAGTGGATGAAACGTATATAAAGGTAAGGGAACAATGGATGTATTTCTATCGTGCTGTTGATTCTGAAGGAAACACAATTGATTTTTACCTAAGTAAATCTAGAAATCATAAGGCTGCAAAGCGATTCTTCATAGAAATGACACCATTAAGCTCAATGGTATTAACAGTGCTGATTGGATTGACAGAGGTACCAATGGCAATTGATGCTGCTTTAGGTTGTTATGGAAGCTCTATATTAAACCTCATGTCATTTAAGAAAATGAAATTTGGTGATAATTCTAATACAGTTTTTATTACAATTGAATCTCTTTCTCAAGCTGACATTTTAATAGATTGACCTGTTCTGATTTTTGGAACAAATGTAATTGCAGAAAATAAAAGCTGGAACATATTTTGAATTGGTCATTCTAATAACTTAGATTCAACTGCAATTAAAAATAATAAATTATGGGGGTGCTTATATGAACATGAATGTAGCATCTATTAAAGAAAAAAAGGTTGTTAAATACAAAAGTTGTTTTGATGTGATTGGGCCGGTAATGATAGGTCCTTCAAGCTCACATACTGCAGGTGCTTTAGCCATTGGAGCAGTTGCCAATAAATTATTTCAAGGTCTTCCAAAAAAAGTCGTGGTAAGGTATTATGAATCATTTGCTGAAACCCATAAAGGACACGGAACTGATTTTGCAATTATTGCTGGAATATTAGGATTTGCTACCGATGACAGCAAAGTGCCAGATGCTATTAAAATAGCAGAATCTAAAGGCATGGACATTACCTTTATTGAAAAAGCAGGTGATAGTCCTGCTGGTCATCCAAATACGGCAGATGTATATTTAGAAGATGAAAATCGAAGTATTAGAACGGTGGGTATTTCGGTCGGCGGCGGATTAATTGAAGTCAAACATGTTGAAATTGACGGATTTAGCTTAGATCTTCAGGGCCCATTGCCAGTTATTATTGCGATTTCCGAAAGAGCTGACTTTGAATTTGTCTTACGCAGGATCTTTAAACAATATGATGTGGAAATTAACGACTTTCATAGTTTAGAAGAAAGCGGAAAATATTTATATGCATTCGCTTTGGATTCGCTATTGCCTGGTGATGCTCAGAAGGAATTGGGAAGTTTAAGCAGTCTAGCTAATATCATTATTCTTTAGTTACATTAAGGGGTGAAAAAATATGTATATGACCATAAAAGAAATTGTGGATGCAGCTAATAAAAGGCAAAAGCCAATTTATGAATTAGCAATCGAACAGGAAATCGAACAAACTAAAACTTCTTATGAAGAAGTTTGGAGTAAAATGGAAAAAAATTTAACGACTATGGAAAATGCCATAAATAAAAGTATCGAGGGCGACGGGGTATTTTCTCCGACTGGTTTAACCGGAGGCGATGCTGTTAAAATAAAAAAATATCGAGAAAACGGAAAAACTCTTTCTGGAGATTTGATGGTGTTAGGGATTCAAAGTGCTATCGGTGTTAATGAAGTAAATGCTTCATTAGGGGCTATTTGTGCGACTCCAACAGCAGGTGCGAGTGGGACAATCCCGGGAGTCCTATTTAGTATTAAAGATACGTTTCAGTTAGGTCATGAAGATATGGTCCATTTTCTATTCACTTCATCTTTATTTGGAATGATAGTCGCAAATAACGCTTGTATTTCCGGAGCGTACGGAGGATGTCAAGCTGAAGTAGGCAGTGCCTCAGCAATGGCGGCGGCTGCAGCGGTAGAAGCTGCTGGAGGAACGCCACAGCAATCTTCTGAAGCTTTCTCAACCGCATTACAAAATTTACTCGGTTTAGTTTGTGATCCGGTCGCTGGTTTGGTAGAAATTCCTTGTGTAAAGAGAAACGCCATTGGAACGGCAAATGCTTTAGCAGCAGCGGACATCGCATTAGCCGGCGTAAACAATATCATCAATGCTGACGAAGTTATTGAAGCGATGTATAGAGTTGGAAGACAGATGCCTCGCGAATTAAGAGAGACAGGTTTAGGCGGAATTGCGGCCACACCTACAGGGATTGCCATTAAAAGTAAAATTTTTGGAGAGAAACAATTAAATAAATAAACGGTTATTTGAAATATTGTGAAATAGTTAACAATTCTGTTCTCTATTGTTCTCCTAAGGATGTCTGTATATTAAGAGCCATTGTCATTGAAATATACTACTATACAATTAAAATATACTACTATATAATTAAAATGCTTTGTAAACGCTAACAAATTCATCAGGTTGATGACTAGCGAATTTTTCGATTTTGATCAACTTAGAAGAAGGACACACGATGTGGAGCATCTTGTAAGCAATTCATTTTTCAAGAATGGTCTATATTCCTAAGCTTTAAAAAGAGACGTAAGAATAGGATACAAGGAGGAATTATTATATGAATGGGAATACTGCAAAAACAATAGAATTTCAAGCTGAAAATACTGCAGTAAAAAATGAGAAATATCCAGACCCTAAAAAGTGGCATAAACAGGATACTACCTGGGCATTGAGCCTTTTTGGAACAGCAATTGGAGCAGGAGTACTCTTTTTACCTATTAATGCAGGTTCAGGTGGTTTATTATCATTACTGTTAATTACCATACTTGCATATCCTGTTATGTATTACTCACATAGGGCGCTTGCTAAAATGATATACGCTTCCAATTCTGCTGATGAGGGGATTACAGGTACAATAAGAGAGTATTTCGGAAATAAGGCAAGTATAATTTTTAACATAGTATATTTCGTCTCAATTTATACTATCGTGCTGATGTATTCGGTTGCACTTACAAATACTGCAAGTAGTTTTATCGTGCATCAATTGCACATGCAGGAGCCTCCAAGGGCCATTTTATCACTTGTATTAGTACTCGGTCTTATAGCTATACTAAATTTTGGTCAAGATATCACTGTAAAGATAATGAGCATGCTAGTATACCCTTTCATAGCTTCTCTACTTTTTATCGCAATATCTTTGATTCCAAAGTGGAATACGTCAATGCTTAGTTTTTCAAGTGTTTCTACTGCTTCAACAGGAACAGGATATTTTGGAACGATATTGATGATACTACCAATCATAGTATTCTCGTTTAATCATTCTCCTATGATTTCGTCATTTGTTATGAAACAGAGAGCTACCTATGGAATAGAAGCTACTGATGCCAAATGTGCTCAAATACAAAAAGTTTGTTATATCATGACATTCGTTGTTGTTATGTTCTTTGTTTGGAGCAGTACCTTGAGTTTGACTCCAAATGATCTTATAATGGCAAAAAAAGAGAACTTGTCAATCCTATCATATCTTGCTAATGAGCTTAATTCGCCTATAATCACTATTGCAGCTCCTATCATTGCTTTTATGGCCATAACAAAGTCCTTCCTTGGCCATTATATAGGAGCATATGAGGTAATGCGTGACATGATTATCAAGTCCAGTAAAACACGCGGAAAAGATATAGGAGAAAAAACAGTTAAGACAATGATCCTTACTTTTGTCGTATTAACATGCTGGTATGTCGCTTATGCAAATCCAAGTATTCTTGGAATCATTGATGCCCTTAGCGGTCCGTTAGTTGCTGCTATCTTATGTTTATTACCAATGTATGCGATCCGTAAAGTACCAGTACTAGCTAAATACAGAGGGAAAATGAGCAATGTATTTGTCATTATTATAGGTATACTTACTGTCCTAGCAAGTATTAAGTCATTATTCTAATTCACTATTGTTGGTTCTGGTGCAAAAATAGTGGGATATGAAAAAAGAACGAAAGATCCTAGCGGAATTGAATTTTAAGTTGTTAAACCAAAGAGATCATGGATAAGATATATCTATTTTTGGACAGACTTCTCACCTTGGGGAGTTTGTCCTTTTTTGATCATATGCATAACTTCTATTCTAGCAATCACTTTTTTAGCTGTTTGCAATGATTTTAATCCAAGCATATTGGGGTGCCGCCCCATCGCCATCAAGCTAACAAAACAAAATACCCCCTAAAATGAAAAAATACGCTATTATTTCAATGTAATAATAAAGGTATAAGAAATACATACATAGAAAAAATCTAATAGACAGAGGTAATTATAAGATGATTTTAAAACTAGCATTTATACTTTTTGGAGTACTCTTAGTATTATGGGGTATATATAGTACTAAAAAATATGAAACATTTTTAGACAAAATCACTGGAATAGGACAATTTTTAGCCGGAATTGCATGTATAATTATAGGGATTTTAAACTTTATAAATGAAAGTAAACTTTTGAATATTAATTTACTTTCAGTGATAGGAGTAGCACCACTTGCCCATGAACCTAATATTTTGGAGTACCGCAAAACAAAAATTTCACCTCACCACAGTTGTCTATGAGAATTCAGTTCATTTTTTTGTTTTAGGGAACAATTAATTTCCAATACATGTCTTAATGCGAAAATGTGATATTTCATTGACCTTACTCAGGTATGCAATATTGCATATAAGAATGTATTGATAAAAATGTAAGCGCTTACTATAATGAAAGCATAAAGATAAATCACATCTTAGAAACAACAAAAGAGGAGGAAATAATATGACAATCGCAATGACAATTTTAAAATTTGTAGGTGGAGCACTTCCATTCGTTCAAGAACTTTTAAAAGCATTTATGTAAGTTCACTATTTAGCAATTATTTATAAATAATTATCATACCTTAATACGAAAAAAAGGAAGGAGTTGATTTTTTTGAAAATCAAGAAAAATACTAAGGGAATAAAATTACTAGCATGTTTATCAATTGGCTTATGCACTTTTAATTATTCTTCTATTTCTTTCGCTGAAACACATACAAGTAATTCAGCTGATGCAACAAAAAAAGCTATTAACATTGATACTGGCATAGCAAATCTTAAGTATAATAATCAAGAGGTTTTAGCAGTAAATGGTGATAAAGTAGAGAGTTTTGTTCCGAAAGA